>DGES01000019.1:2926-3194 GCA_002386065.1 Firmicutes bacterium UBA3920 | reverse complement strand
GAGCTCATCAATGAGAACCTGATGCTTTCCATCTAAAAATTTACATATCTGCTCAATTAACTCTCCATATTCCTCTTTATCCACATCCCCCTGGCAAGGAGCCAAGCATTCTCCTATATGGTAATACAGGCAAGGCCTATTATTGGTATTATTTCCATCTAAACTTCTAGAACAGCTCCTTATGGGAAATAATTTTCGTATAAGCTCCAATGTCTCGTTAACTGCCCTTGAATTCGTATATGGACCAAAATATCTAGCTCCATCCCTC
>DGES01000019.1:0-2647 GCA_002386065.1 Firmicutes bacterium UBA3920 | reverse complement strand
TAATTCTGAATCGGTAAGTATATACTCAAAATCCCTTATATGTTCCACCATAGAACGTACCTTCTGTGAGTGATTGCGAGAAGATTGAAAATACTGTCTAACCCTGTTTTTGAGAGATTTTGCCTTCCCTATATATATGATATTGTCATCACTATCCTTCATTATATACACACCTGGATTATCAGGTAATGTCGTCAACTTATATTCAAGCGATGCCATATTAATTATCCTTTCAATTAGTTATATAATTAAGAAAAATATAGAACCATAGCGAGAAAATCATGCATAATATTTAAACCAAAAACCATAATACCCTAGTACTCGCTATGGTTAATTCTAATTTTAACACAAGCAAGCATAAATTTAAACATCCAACTTGACACATGTGGGACTTAAATTTGTAACAAACTATTTCTACTAGTTGTCTAAAACCTCTATGGAGTAAAGCCTGTATCCTTTATACTGCAAAGGATACAAGTTTATCTTTTCTGTTTTAATGAAAAAGTCGAAATAAAGAAAAGTTCTATAAATGACTGTATAATAATTATCCATAAAAACTAGATTTATTCCTTTGAAAATTAAAACTCTACAATATAATATGTGCTATACTGTAGAGTTCTGTCTAAAATAGATTTAACACCTAGTACTGTAAACTTATATTGACTTCTGCCTCAAAAATGATGCCTTTAAAAGAGCTTGATAAATAACTACTGCAATAACACCATCTACGAGATGATGTACTATAGTACCTAATCCACACGCCAAAAATGCCTGTTTTAAATTCCAACCAAAGGGCAAAACTATAAGCGATTCAAATAATCCATGTATAGGCGCCGTAAATAATAATATTTTATTGTATGACAATCCTTTTTTATAGTAATAGGCGCCTACCAATGCAAATATAATATGGGTAAATGCCCTTGCCCCAACTATGGGACTTACTTTTAGTATAAAACCTATACCTGAACCTATAGCTACCATGGCAGCTACACCAGGACTTACAGCCATAGCCAAAAGGGTTGGTACATGAGCTGCAATAGTCGCTGTGAAAAAAGGAGGGATCTGCACCATAAGAGGTGTCCCTGCCAATACAAGGGGTATCATTATAGATAAACCAGTAAGTAATCCTCCCACTACAATATCCCTAGTCTTCAATTTAACATTCTCCTCTCAAAATATACTATTTCATAACATAACAAAATGTTATTTAGGGATATTATAGTATGCATTGGGTGTCTTGTCAATTGTGTTGTCAGTATCCTAGATCATGGGCACGTTTTAAAGCTTTACCTGCTATGGGAGCAGCTACTTTACCACCTGTCCCACTGTTTTCTACTACAACGGCAATAGCCAATGTAGGATCTTCTACAGGGGCAAAACCAATAAACCAAGCATGTGGAAGGCTCTCCGATTCTTTAGTAGCCTTAACCTCAGCAGTCCCAGTCTTCCCTCCGATACTTATTCTTCCCACATTGGCTGAGCTACCTGTTCCTTCACTTACTACCCTTACCATCATATCTTTTATGACTCTGGCATTTTCACTAGTCATAGCGGTTGAAAAAATACTGGGTTCTATACTCTTTTGAATTCTACCACTCCTACCAACCACACTATATATTAACTTAGGCTCCATAATTACTCCATCATTTGCTACAGCTGAGGCCACCATAGCCATGTGAAATGGGGTAACCAATGTTTCTCCTTGACCTATTGAAGTCCAGCCAAGTTCTGCTTTAGATGTATTCTTGTCTATATTAAGTTTGCTATCGTATATCATTATATCTGAAAATAAAAAGTTTTTATTAAAGCCAAATCTTTTAGCTGTCTCTAAAAGTCCTTCCCAACCTACTTGATTACCTAATTGGGCAAATGCTCCATTACATGAATATACCATTGAACTGGCGATATCTAACTCTCCATGGGCTTTTTCATTATAGCAAGAGATCTTTTCTCCTTCTATATCCAAGCTTCCTGTACAGTTATATCTCCAATTATCCATATCCTCTAAGTGCTCTAGGGCACTTGCCGCCGTTATAACTTTAAATATAGAACCAGGTGGGTATAGACCTTGGATTGATCTATCTACAAAAATATCACCATCTGCATCTGAAACATTATTGGGATCAAAGGATGGCTTGCTAATCATTGCAAGTATCTCACCCGTCTTAGGATTTAAAATGACTACACTTCCCTTCCTATTTCCCAATAATTCACTTATATACTCCTGCAATTGAATATCTATTGTTAACACAATATCATTGCCCCGTTCTTGGGATAAAAATGCCTTTTGATATATACGCTCAAATATATTGTTATTATAGCCCATAAGATACTTTATGTGGAACGCCTCTGCGCCGGCCCTCCCATATTCATTATGAAAACCCACTACATGGGAGGCATACTTGCATTTAGAGCTATATGCCCTGTAATATCCCTGCTTTGACTCACCTGTTTTGGGATCTGTATAACTACCTTTTTTAGTAGTCGCAAGTACTGTATTATTTCTATCCAGTATATCACCTGCAATTATCTCCGGTTGAGCACCATTCATACCCACTCTAGTATTATAGGGACTTGAAAACCATCTATCGCCATAGAAAAATAGGGCATAACCCATATATCCAGCAAGGAGAAAAAACATTATTAT
>DGES01000102.1 GCA_002386065.1 Firmicutes bacterium UBA3920 | reverse complement strand
AGTCTACAATCCATAAAATATAAAGACTATAAGATAAACTAAAAATACCAAAGATATACAAAATAAATATAAAATATCCATTCTCTACTCTAACATACATTAAAATAAGGAATGGTAACTTTCCCATTCCTTATTCTATAAACAACCCATAAATTTTTTATATATTTCTGGACACGCCTTTTTTATATTTATAGGCTTTAAGTTACTATCTGTTATGGCATGCACAGTAGAACCGTATACTATAAGTGTATTATAATCCTTTTTTTTGATTTCATACTCAAGCACAACCCTGGCTCCTTTAAACTTACCCATTTTAGTAGTGACAATAATCTCATCATCATATCCCACAGGGTGTTTATAATAACAGTGGGTTTCAATAACGGGCATCATATAGCCCATATCCTCCATCTCCTTATATGAAAGCCCCATCTCACGCATAAATTCAGTTCTACCCACTTCAAAATATACATAATAGTTTGAGTGATGAACCACTCCCATCTTATCAGTTTCTTTATAACGTACTCTAATATATGTATCCACCGTAAACATACCCTATTCATCTCCTCTTTACTGACCTACCACATGTACTTTTATAAGGTTTGTCTTGCCACTTTGGCCAACTGGTACCCCCGCAGTTATGACTACCATATCGCCATTATTCACCACACGCGTAGTTAATGCAGCCTCTTCAGCCTTTTCAATCATCTCATCTGTACTGTTGACATCAGGTACTAATTTGGGTATCACGCCCCATATTAAAGCGAGTCTTCTATATGCATCATATGATGTTGTAGTAGCTATAATTGGAGGTTTAGGTCTATATCTAGACACCATTCTAGTCGTATAACCTGACTTTGTAGGAGTTACTATAGCTTTAGCTCCGAGCTCGCGGGCTATAGTACAGCTTGCATGACTTATAGCATGAGTGGTCGTAGATATATTTCTCACACAATCTTCAAGATAACTCCCATCATAGTCGATGCTCTCCTCCACCTTTCTAGCTATATTAACCATTGTAGTAAATGTCTCAATTGGATATTTCCCTACTGCCGTCTCACCAGACAGCATTATTGCATCACAGCCATCGTATATAGCATTTGCCACATCACTAACCTCAGCACGAGTAGGCCTTGGATTTCTTATCATTGAATCTAACATCTGTGTAGCTGTTATAACAGGTTTCCCTGCCAAAATACATTTATTTATTATGCTCTTTTGCACAATGGGAACATTTTCAATAGGTATTTCTACACCTAGATCACCCCTAGCTATCATAACTCCATCAGCTGCTTCTATTATTTCATCAATATTATCTATTCCAAGCTGATTTTCAATCTTAGCGATTATTTGTATATGCTCACCACCATTTTGGGTAAGAAAATCACGTATGTTTATGATATCTTCTGCCCTCTGCACAAAGGATGAAGCAATGTAATCTACACCATTTTTTATACCAAACCTAATATCCTCTCTATCCTTATCCGTTAAATTAGGTAAATTTAAGGGAATTCCTGGGATATTAACACCCTTATGATCCCCTAATGTTCCCCCATTGACAACTGTACAGTGGACATCTCTCTCTGTAACATCATCCACTATAAGTTCTACAAGTCCATCATCTACAAGTATACAACTGCCCTTATATACATCCTTTACTATATCCTTATAGGTTATTGACACACGTCTTTCATCTCCAAGACATTCATCAATTGTGAGAGTGAAAGGTTGACCTTCCTCTAAATATATTTGAGATTTTTTAAATTTTCCAAGTCTTATTTCAGGCCCCTTGGTATCAAGTAGTATAGCTACAGGTAAGCCAAATTCAGCCCTATATTCTTTGACAAGCTCTATTCGTCTTTTATGTTCGGCATAATCCCCATGGGAAAAATTTAACCTAACTACATTAGTACCCAGTTCTATCAACCTTTTTAATATATGAGGCTTTTCACTGGCTGGACCTAATGTACATATTATTTTTGTCTTTCTCATATCGCTCCCACCATATAATATATTATTGTAGAAATCTCACTATATGGATACTATTTTAGATAGTTCATATAATTCCATATCAAACTCTTTTTTCATATTCAAGGCCTCTTCTATATCCATATCCATTATTTCATTATGCCTTATGCATATTACTCTATTTCCAATACCTTTTTGTAACAAATTTACTGCATGTACTCCCATACGACTAGCCAATATCCTATCAAATGAAGATGGATTCCCTCCCCTTTGGATGTGGCCAAGTACAGTAGAACGTATTTCTATGCCTGTTTTTTCCTGAATTATCTTGCCTAATTTATCTGCATGTCCAACACCTTCTGCAAGCACTATTATCTGAGAAAGTTTTCCCCTCTCTTTTCCCTCATTAAGTCTTTTGCATACATCGTCTATATTAAAGGGAATTTCAGGCACAATTATATTCTCTGCTCCACCTCCAACTCCTGCATATAAGGCAATATCTCCTGAATTTCTTCCCATGACTTCTATAATATTGGCTCTACCGTGGGATGTTATAGTATCCCTTATCTTATTTATAGCATCCAACACCGTATTTACCGCAGTATCAAAACCAATGGAATAATCAGTACAGCCTATATCATTATCTATTGTAGCTGGTATTCCAACTGAAGGTACACCCATCCTGCATAGTGCCTGTGCAGCTCTAAATGAACCATCACCGCCAATTACTACAATACCTTCTATACCATAATTTTCTATTACTTTTAAGGCCATCTTTTGACCCTCTTCTGTTACAAACTCCTTACACCTGGCTGTCCTTAAGATAGTTCCTCCACGATGTACAATATCTCCTACTGATGCCACTTCCATCTCTTCTATCTCGCTATGGATGAGTCCGTTTAAACCCCTTTTTATACCAAATACACGCATATTATTATATATGGCTGTCCTCACCACAGCTCTTATAGCAGCATTCATTCCTGGTGCATCTCCACCACTAGTTAACACAGCAATTCTTTCCATATCACTATTGCCTCCCTATATATTTTAAGTTTTATTATTAATATTCATGCTCCATAAGAACATCATATGATTCATTGATTTCTGATTGGGGAACGAGGATTTCATATAGGCAATTACTACCTTCTATATCTTTATTTGCACATCGGACTTTAACCAGAATCCCTTCATCTGATAATATCTTTTCTATATGATCTGCAACAGATTTTTGTTCTGCTACATAGACAACCATCCACATCTCTAAATTCTCCCCAATTAAGTAGGTTGTCTATCTTGATGAGAATAAAGCTCCCCATACTTTGTAAGTATTTTAGCTTTACCTCGAATCTTCATAGCAGATGTATTCTCTGTAAACTGGGCTATCATTACTTCACCACTGTCCAATTTCTCAGTATGATGAAATTTAGTATCCTTGCCCCGTGTCATGCCTATTATATCCACTCCATCCTCAAGGGCTAATATACAGATATAATCTCCCAATACAACCTTATCATTGTCTTCCATGAGCTTAACCTCCAAATATAAAAATTCGCCCTATTCCCCTACAATACACTACATTATACCATCTTATGAGCTTATATTCCACATTAAAAGTAGAACTCTTCAGCCGACAAGTTTTACCGATTCCTTGCCTACTATATTGTATAGCTCATCTAATAGTCCAGCCTCTTCCCGTATCCACAATTCTCTATCCGCCATAAAGCTCTTACCTGTGTCCTCCATATATAGATATACAGGAATACTTCCCCTATAGCGCATCAGAATAGGACATATCTGCCTTTGTACATCTATATCGATGTCCTTAGATATCTTTATATATAGTTTTTTATTGAGCATATTTGTAAGAGGCGTAACATTGTCACACAGTATCTTTGCATCTTCCTCTTCTCTCATACTCACTTTACCTTGTATAATGACTGTACTATCCACATCTAGAAGTTTATAGTATTTTTGATATACTGTGGGAAATACTATTACTTCAACAGTGCCATATAGATCCTCTAAAGTTACAAATGCCATTATATTATTATTTCTAGTAGATTTTATGTTCTTGTCAATTACAATTCCACCAATGGTTATAGAGCTTCCATCCCTTATATTACTAGCTCTAACTACACCACCCTCACCTTGCTCATTTAACTCTGCCAAATCGAGTGTAGTATCTAATTTATTTAAAGTAGCCTCATATTCGTCAAGTGGATGCCCACTTATATATACGCCTGTCATCTCCTTCTCCATTGAGAGTATAAATTTTCTAGGAAATTCATCTACATTAGGAAGTACATCCTTAACTAAACTATTTCTGTCAGTTGTATCTATTTTTTCAAACATAGATACTTGACCTTCTATATTACGTTTTTTATCCTGGTACACCCCATCTAACGTCCTCTCATATATTGCCATGAGTTGTGACCTATATATACCGATTGAATCAAATGCCCCACATTTGATTAAACTCTCTACCATACGTTTGTTTAAACTATTCACATCTACCTTTTGACAAAAATCTAAGAAGCTTACAAACTTGCCCTTTTCCTCCCTAGCTTGGATTATAGCTTGTATTGCCGATGTCCCAACATTTTTGACTGCAGCAAGACCAAATCGTATCTTATTACCTACTACTGTAAATTTAGAATAACTCTCATTTACGTCAGGTGGAAGCACTTCAATCCCTTTTTTTCGACAATATTGGATATAACTCGCCACCTTACTACTATTGCCCATTACACTTGTCATAAGGGCAGCCATAAATTCAACAGGATAGTGATATTTAAGCCATGCCGTCCTATATGCAATAAGCGCATAAGCAGCTGCATGGGACTTGTTAAACGCATATTTGGCAAACTCCATCATCTCATCAAATATTTCATTGGCTTTTGCTTCTGATACTCCTCTTTCAAGGGCTCCAGGTATTACTACATTTCCCTCTTCATCCCTTTGTCCATATATGAAATTACGTCGCTCTCTCTCCATAACATCTATATCCTTCTTTGCCATGGCACGCCTTACGAGATCTGACCTTCCAAGGGAATATCCTCCTATATCCCTAACTATCTGCATGACCTGCTCTTGATATACCATACAGCCGTATGTCACCTCAAGTATGGGAGCCAATACATCATCGGTATATTCAATCTTCTCTGGATGTTTTCTATTCTCCAAATATCTAGGTATCTGATCCATGGGACCAGGCCTATATAGGGATATACCTGCTATTATATCTTCAAAATTCTTAGGTTTCAGTTCTTTCATAAACTGCTTCATTCCGCTATTTTCCAGCTGAAATACCCCGTCTGTATCGCCTTCACCTAACATATCATATACATTTTTATCATCCAATGGGATATTTTCAATATCTACTCTCTTCCCTACAGTACTCTCTATTAGATCTAAGGTATCCCTTATAACAGTTAAGGTTCTGAGTCCAAGAAAGTCCATCTTTAAAAGTCCTAGTTGCTCTAAATCTCCCATGGCGAACTGTGTAGTTATCGTATCGTCATTTTTCTGCAGGGGTACATGCATCATAATAGGTTCTTTGGATATGACCACACCTGCTGCATGGGTAGAGGCATGCCTTGGGAGTCCCTCTAATTTTTTAGACGTATCTACGAGCAACTTCACTTGAGGATCACTATCATAGAGGGCTTTAAGCTCCCTATTTAACTCAAGGGCCCTGTCTATTGTAACACCTGGAGCAAAGGGCACCATCTTGGCAATCCTATCCACATCACCATAGGGTATATTCATAGCCCTGCCTACATCCCTTATTGCCCCCCTAGCTGCCATAGTACCAAAGGTTATTATCTGTGCAACCCTATCCTCACCATATTTTTCTACTACATAATCAATAACTTCTTGACGTCTCTCAAAACAAAAGTCCACATCTATATCTGGCATACTTACACGTTCAGGATTCAAAAAACGTTCAAAGAGGAGATCATATTTAAGTGGATCTATCTGGGTTATATCCAATACATAGGCCACTATACTCCCTGCTGCACTTCCCCTTCCTGGCCCTACCATTATACCTTCTTCCCTAGCATGCCTTATAAAGTCCCAGACTATTAAAAAATAATCTACATAGCCCATCTGTTCTATTATGCCTAGTTCGTACTCTAACCGCTTAAGTACTTCATCTGTTATATTAATGTACTTTTTCTTCATTCCCTCAGCACACAGCTTTCGTAGATACTCAGATGAAGTATATCCTTCTGGAACCTGAAAGCTGGGAAGATATGTCTTATCAAAATCGAACTTCACATTACATCTATTGGCAATATCTACTGTATTTTTTAGCGCCTCAGGATATTCAGGAAACACAGATGCCATCTCTTCATACGACTTTAGATAGAATTCTCTTGTTTCAAAGCGCATTCTATCCTCATCCTCAAGTGTTTTTCCCGTCTGTATGCATAAGAGTACATCATGGGCCTCTGCATCATCACGCTCTACATAGTGTACATCGTTCGTCGCTACAAGTGGAATCCCCGTTTCCCTGCTCAAACGAATGAGTTCTCGATTAACTCTGCGTTGTTTTTCAAGCCCATGGTCTTGAAGCTCTATATAGAAGTTTTCATCACCAAATATACCGTTGAGTTTTATAGCCAACTTTTTTGCCCTATCATAATGTCCATCTAGTATAAGTGAAGGTATATCACCTGCAATACACGCACTCATACCTATAAGTCCTTCACTATATTCCTCCAACACCTTATAATCTATCCGCGGCTTATAATAAAAACCTTTTATAAAACCCAATGACACCAATTTTATGAGGTTTTCGTATCCTGTTTCATCCTTTGCCAATAATACCAAATGGGCATATTCACTATCTGATTTTGCATCCTTATCTTCCATGGAACGAGGAGCAATATATACCTCACACCCTATTATTGGATGAATGTCTCGTTTTTTTGCTTCTCTATAAAAATCCACCACACCATACATGACTCCATGATCTGTTATGGCCAAACTGGACATACCAAGTTCTTTACATCTATCGAGCAAATCGCCTATGCGTCCTGCACCGTCCAAAAGACTATATTCAGTATGAACATGTAGATGAACAAAATCCTCCATTGTGTCCTCCCTCTCCTGATAGCGAACAAATATTTCTATACATCAATTTTAACATTTTATCAACTATTGTACAATATAGTTGGATATATGCAAAATAATATCCTACTGTAATTATAACAAAACAAATATATCACTCAAAGGAAAAAGCAACTAGTCAAAGTTGCTCTTTAAAATTATAGTCCGTCTTCTATTTTCCCTTGTCTTAAGTCATCTGCTAATTTATCAAGTTTTCTAAGCCTGTGATTTACCCCTGATTTGCCTATAGGGGGATCGAGCATCTGTCCCAGTTCCTTCAAACTGGCATCGGGATAATTAAGCCTAAGCTCTGCTATTTCCTTAAGAGACTGGGGAAGTTTATCATAACCCAAAGTCTTTTTTATATATTCTATATTGTCGATTTGACGCATAGATGCATTTATGGTCTTAGTCAAGTTGGCAGTTTCACAATTAACAATTCTATTTATATTATTTCTCATATCCTTGTATGCACGAATATTTTCAAATTCCAATAGTGAAGAATGGGCTCCCATTATATTGAGAAGGTTCACAATGTGTTCTCCTTCTTTTAGATATACCACATAATTATTTTTTCGTTCAATTATCTTAGCATGTATTTCAAAATAATTTAAGAGCTCGCATAAACTTTTTGCATATCCTTGTCTATGGGTAACAAACTCTAGATGATACATCTTCTCTGGATCTGACATTGAGCCACCTCCTAAAAATGCACCTCTAAGATATGCCTTTTTACAACATCGCTTAGCTATTAAATTTTTATCGATATCTTCATTTACTACTATTTGTCCATTATTATCTCTATAAATACTGCATGTATCAGTAAGGATTTGTTTCGTGTGATTGGAAGTTGGTACAATTAGGAAATAACTGTTCTTCTTTCTAAGACGTGTATTTTTCCGCACCAATATCTCTACATTGATTTTATATATCTCTTTAAATAATACAAAAATTCTCCTTGCAAGGGAGGCGTTTTCAGTGGATATCTTTAAACTATAGCGCCCCCTACCAGAGATCTCTACCACACCACTTATATGGATGATACCAGCTAATTCTGCAAGCATACAACATCTACGCTTTGTAGATACCCTACTAAGTTCATTCTTTGTCCTATATGAAAATGACATTTAAGACACCTCTATCTTTAATCTAGGTTTCTTACCTAGGCTTTATTACACATAAATAAAAATACATTTCTATTTTCTACACAACAAAGTCCCCAAATACTATTTATTTTGGGACAAATCTCTGTGGTCTACTGCAACTCTATATCCTTTATTCAGTAAAGACTCATACAGGGCATCTGCTATAGCTACAGATCTGTGCATGCCTCCAGTACATCCAATACCAATCACTAACTGGTATTTGCCCTCCCTTAAATAGTATGGAATTAAAAATTCTAACATATCAATTAATTTGGTCAAAAATTCCTTTGTTTCTGGAAATGCAAAAATATAATCCCTAACTTCCCTATCTTTACCTGAATGCTCCTTCAAATCATCTATATAGAAGGGATTGGGCAAAAACCGCACATCAAATATGAGATCACCTTCCATCAATATACCATACTTAAAACCAAAGGATATTATGGATATGATAAGACGATCATCTGTCTTCTCATCCATAAATAATTCCATCAATATTTGCTTTAATTGTCTTGGTCGAAGATTACTAGTATCTATGACATAGTCAGCCCGTTCTTTTACACTCTCTAGACGCTTTCTCTCAAGGGCTATTCCTTCTATTATTCGTCCTTCTTTGACAAGGGGATGCATCCTCCTACTCTCCTTATATCTCTTTATAAGCACATCATCTTTTGCATCCAAAAAGAGTATCTCATATGAATATCCCTCTTCTTCAAGGCAATAAAGACATTCAAATAGATCATCAAAAAAACCTCCACCCCGTATGTCCACCACTATTGCTACCTGTCTCTTATACACATCT
>DGES01000048.1:13722-15960 GCA_002386065.1 Firmicutes bacterium UBA3920 | reverse complement strand
ATAAAAAAATACGGAGATTATATTAAAACCGTCTTGAAAAAAATATATATAGTATGTTATACTTAGACAATGTAGACTAAGGATTAGCGTATATGAAAGAGGTGAATTGCAAATGAAAGCAAATATACACCCTGAGTATTATAAAGATGCCGTAGTAAAATGTGCATGTGGAGAGACATTTACTACTGGCTCTACAAAGAAGGAACTTCGGGTTGAAATATGTTCTAAATGTCATCCCTTTTTCACAGGGAAACAGAAATTGGTAGATTCTGGTGGACGAGTAGAGAGATTTAAGAAAAAATACGGCTGGGACGATGCCGAGGAATAAGCTCATGTCAATAAGGTACAGATTGGGATCTTCCTGGTCTGTATTTTTTATATGACCTGAGCTCTATAGGGAGAAGGTGGAGTTTTTATGAAAAAATCTAATATTGGAGGGCAAGCAGTACTAGAGGGTGTAATGATGAAATCACCTGATTGCATAGCAATTGCAGTGAGACGACCTGATGGAATAATAGAGGTGGAAAAAGAGACAACTAACTCCTTGACAGACAAATATAAGATATTAGGGCTGCCTATAATACGAGGTATGGTAACCTTTTTTGAGACAATGGTAATTGGTATAAAGACACTTATGACATCAGCTGAACTCTATGGCGATGAGGAAGAATTAGAAGATTATCAACCGTCTAAATTTGAGAGATTTTTATCGGACAAGACGGGCAAGGATATTGATGATATAATGATAGGCACTGCTTTAGTGCTTGCCATTATCTTTGCTGTAATTTTATTTGTTATAATACCTACAACAGTTGCTAGTTTTTTAAGAAAAAAAATAGAGAACGATGTTACAATGAACGTAATAGAAGGATTTATACGTCTTGCTGTGTTTTTGATATATATAGTATCTATATCTCAGATTAAAGATATTCGTAGGGTTTTTGAGTACCATGGGGCAGAGCATAAGACTATACATTGTTATGAACATGAAGAAGAGCTTACAGTGGATAATGCACGTAAATATACTACTTTACATCCTAGATGTGGTACGGCTTTTTTATTGATAGTCATGATAATTAGTATATTTGTATTTTCTCTATTAGGTTGGCAGGAGTTTTTTATGCGAATAATTACTCGTATGCTACTGCTACCTGTCATATCAGGTATTGCCTATGAGGTAATAAAATGGGCAGGGAAGAGCGAATCAAAACTTGTTAATATAATTATGTATCCTGGACTGATGCTGCAAAAACTTACTACAAAGGAACCAGATGACGAACAATTAGAAGTAGCTATAGAGGCATTTTTAGCAGTCACTGAATGTAATGAAAGTGAGATGAAAGATGAACCACAAGTTGATGGAAATACTATATACAGCTCACCAGAAACTTAAAGATGCAAGAGTAGAAGAATCGAGATTAGAAGCGGAAATATTGGCAGCCCATGTTTTAAAGTGTGAAAGGCATGATCTGTACTTAAAAGATAATCTTGTTATGAATATACACGAGGAGAATATATTTTTTAATATGTTAGAAAGGCGATGCGCCGGAGAACCTATACAATATATAATAGGTTCTAAAGAATTTATGGGATTACTATTTGAAGTAGATGATAGAGTGCTCATACCTAGGTGTGATACAGAAATTCTTGTAGAAACTGCTTTAGAGTTATTGCCATCGGACAGGGAAGTATTTATAGCCGATATAGGTACAGGAAGTGGTGCTATAGCGGTGAGTATTGCATATTATATGCCAAATGCACAGGTATTTGCAATAGATATTGATGAAGGAGCCCTATGTGTAGCTAAAAAAAATGCCAATATACATGGTGTAAATGATAGAATTCAATTTTTAAAGGGGAATATGTTTGAGCCTTTTAATATAGAGCATAAGTCTAAATTTGATGCAATATTGTCTAATCCACCGTATATACCTACGAATGATATAGATACTCTTTCGGTACAGGTGAGAGATCACGAACCCCAAATAGCATTAGATGGGGGCAAAGACGGATTGCTTTTTTATAGACGTATGGTCAGTGAAGCACATACATTCATCAGAGAAAAAGGATTTATAGGGTTTGAAGTAGGCTATAATCAGGCTTCTCATGTTTGCAATATGCTGCAAAATATGGGTGTCTACACTTGTGTATATTGTGTGAAAGATCTATCAGGGATAGATAGAGTGGTAGTGGCTAGAACATAGGTTTGATATAGCTCATAGCATAGTTTTATAAAAA
>DGES01000048.1:0-13441 GCA_002386065.1 Firmicutes bacterium UBA3920 | reverse complement strand
TTTATTTTATAGGTGAAATTGTTGGTCATGAGATATATAGTAAAAAAGGAGTAGATATTCTATATGATTGAAAAATTGGATATATTAGAACAGCGATATCGTGAGCTTGGAATTACCATATCAGATCCGGATGTAATTGCCAAGCAAGACGAATGGCAAAGGCTTATGAAAGAACATGCCCATATTCAACCTATAGTGGAAAAATATAGAGAATATAAGGAGATATTAAAGGAAATCGAAGATTCTTATGAGTTGTTAGAAGAAGAATTGGATGATGATTTTCGTTCCCTTGTACAAGAGGAGCTAGAAATTTTAGAATCTAAAAAGGAAGCAGTGAGAAAAGAGCTGCAGCTTTTGCTTTTGCCTAAAGATCCCAACGATGAGAGAAACGTAGTAATGGAGATAAGGGGAGGGGCAGGAGGCGAAGAAGCTGCACTTTTCGCTGCCGATCTTTTGAGGATGTATACTCGTTATGCTGAACGAAATGGCTGGAGATGGGAAATAATGAATGCCAACTATACTGATATGGGTGGAGTTAAGGAAGTAATATTTGCCATAGAAGGTAAGGGTGCCTATAGTAGACTTAAATACGAAAGTGGGGTGCATAGAGTACAGCGTGTACCTACAACTGAGTCGGGTGGCAGGATACACACATCTACAGTTACTGTGGCAGTACTGCCTGAGGCGGAAGATGTTGAAGTAGATATAGATCCGAAAGATATTCAGATAGATGTATTTCGCTCTTCAGGGCATGGTGGACAAAGTGTAAATACTACAGATTCTGCAGTACGTTTGACCCACATACCTACTGGATTGGTGGTTACATGTCAAGATGAGCGCTCTCAACATAAAAATAGGGAAAAGGCGATGAGGGTATTAAAAGCACGTCTATATGATATGCTACAGACTGAACAACAAAGTGAATATGCAGAAGAGCGGAGAAGTCAAATAGGCACAGGTGATAGGAGTGAGCGTATACGAACATATAATTTTCCCCAGGGTCGAGTCACAGATCATAGAATAGGTTATACTATTCATCAGTTAGATATGTTTTTAGATGGTGATATTGATGAAATGTTAGATGCCTTAATTAAGGCAGACCAGGCAGAACATATAAAAAAGATGGCACAATGATATTGCCTGCGTTCATATAGTATCATTTCTTTGAATAATATGTATGGAGCTTTTGACCATTGAATGGGCTCTTTTTAAAAGGGAGATGATACTTTTGAATGGATTTGTCACGTGTATTATAGTTGGCGTTAGCGCCGGCATAATAGGCACAGGCATAGGAGGTGCCTTTGCATTTATATTGAGACAGCCTTCTCAGCGTATTTTAAGTATGCTTATGGGTTTTTCTAGTGGACTTATGTTGTCGGTTGTGTGCTTCGATCTTTTGCCTACTGCATTTGAAATTGGGAGTTTAAGCAGTGGGATTACGGGTATTATTATAGGAGTAGTTCTTATAATTATATGTGAGGATATAATAAATGTTCAATCTTCTCATACAGTAGTGGGACAGCAATCTTCTCATATAATAGTGAGACAGCGAGATAGCTATATGCGAAGTGGAATATTGGTAGGTATAGGAATTGCGTTACACAATTTTCCTGAAGGCCTAGCCATAGGGTCAGGGCTTACAGTGGCACAATCTTATGGTCTAGGGCTTAGCATTTTAATTGCAATACATGACATACCTGAGGGTATGGCTATGGCTATACCTCTTGTTGCAGCAGGGCTCAGCAGTATGAGAGTTTTTTTATATACTGTTTTAGCAGGTGTTCCAACTGGTATAGGGGCAATTATAGGTTATATGATAGGCGATATATCACCTATGCTAATAAGTGTATGTCTGGGCTTTGCTGGAGGTGCAATGATTTATATAACATGTGGGGAAATTATACCTGAAGCTAGCAATATGCATATTGGCAGGATATCGAGTATTGGTACTGTATTGGGGATTATTGCAGGTATACTGCTTACTAACATAATCAATTAGGATTTGCAATAAAAGGAGTAGAAGTGATTTGGAAACTATTATACGCGTAGTAGAGGACATAGAAAAAGATTATGAGATAATAAGAGAAGGGGCTGAGTATATAAAAAAAGGACAGCTAGTGGCATTCCCTACTGAAACAGTCTATGGACTAGGTGCAAATGCATTGGATGCCGGCGCTGTTAGACGCATATTTGAGGCTAAAGGTAGACCTTCTGATAATCCACTTATAGTACATATTGGCGAAATTGACGACATCAATGAGCTAGTTGCACATATACCTAGCAGTGCCAGGCTTTTAATGGATAAATATTGGCCAGGTCCCCTTACTTTAGTGTTAAAAAAAGCATCCTCTGTACCAGCTGAGATTACGGCGGGACTTGATACGGTTGCAATTAGGATGCCGAGCCATCCAGTTGCTAATGCCCTCATACGAGAGAGTGGGGTGCCAATTGCAGCACCTAGTGCCAATAAATCAGGAAGGCCAAGCCCTACACTGGCCAAGCATGTTATAGAGGATCTATCTGGGCGCATACCCTTCATAATAGATGGGGGTGAATGCAGTGTAGGCCTTGAATCTACAGTTTTAGATATGTCTAGAGATATGCCTATTATATTGAGACCAGGTGGTATAACCAAGGAGATGATTGAGGACACTATAGGTAGTATAGAAGTGGACAGGCGAGTTCTTACACCGCCAATGGAAGGTGAAGAGATACGTTCCCCAGGTATGAAATATACGCATTATGCCCCTAATGCTCCTGTTGTGATAGTAGAGGGTAATATAGACTACATGGCAGATAAAATAAGAAAAGTTGCTAAGTATTATAGTTCTAAATATAAGAAAATAATAGTCCTATCCACAGAGGAGACTGCTCTTATGTATGGAGATGAAGACTTTACGGTATTTATCATGGGGAGTAGGGCAGAACCTTCAACTATAGCCTCAAACCTATTTGCTCTCCTTAGGGAATGCGATGAGAGAAATGCCGATATTATAATTGCTGAAGGGGTGGAAGAAACCCATGAAGGATTGGCTATAATGAATAGGATGCTGCGTGCGGCAGCGTTTCGAGTGATTAAATAGATTTAAGCACATAAAAGACAGGGGGTTATTCTCTTGAAATTGGTATTATTTGTGTGTACCGGCAATACTTGTCGGAGTATTATGGCAGAAGGTATTTTTAATCATATGATTGAAGGGAATGAGCGTCTTAAGGGTAAGATTATGGCAAAATCTGCAGGTGTATTTGCTATAGAAGGTGATACGGCAAGTGATGGTGCTATAAAGGCTATGGAAGAGATGGGGATAGATATAAAAGATCATAGGGCAAGGCGTCTTGTTCCTTCTATGATACGTGAGGCGGATATAATTCTTGCCATGACGCATAGTCATAAGGATGCTATATTATCTATGGTACCTTCGGCTGCAGCAAAGACATATACCCTTGCTGAATATGGAGCGAAATTTGACAAAAATTTTAAGGAAATGAACATAGAGGACCCTTATGGCCAATCGTTAGAGGTATATAGGAAAAGTGCAAACGATATAAAAAGAATCCTTGAGGTCATAGTGGAGCATATGGAGATATAATATGCTGTCTTATCTATTCTATGTTGGAAAGTTAGAGGGGAATTTATATTAGCAAGATATTTGCCACATAAAACATATAAGGCAAAATGAATAGTAAAATATTGAAAATATTACACTTCATGCAGGTTTTATACTATCATAGATAGTATGTTGCATACGGAAATTTGGATTTTGCAACTGAAATTATGGACATGATATGTTATAATGATATATAATTTAGTTTGAGTGCTAATAATCTAAAAGCAGGAAATATGTATTATGCGTGTATTAATAATATTTAATTCAAATATCAATACAGGACCATTTTTATAGATGATATTTACACGCTAATCAAAATTTCTAAGGTGCTAATTATTATCTAAGCGAAATGATACATCTAGTCGAAGGGAGTTTATAATATGGCAAATGTTCACGTTTTGGATCATCCCCTTATACAGCATAAAGTTACACTTATACGTGATAGCAGTACAGGGTCAAAGGAGTTTAGAGAACTTGTAGAGGAAGTAGCTCTCCTCATGACATATGAGGTTACAAGGGATTTACCACTTAAAGAAGTGGAGATAAAAACACCTGTGGCTCGAGCTAAATCAAATGTCATATCTGGTAAGAAAGTGGGAGTAGTGCCAATACTTAGGGCTGGGCTTGGAATGGTAGATGGTGTACTTAAATTGATACCAGCTGCTAAGGTGGGGCATATAGGACTCTATAGAGATCCTCAGACATTAGAGCCTATTGAATACTATTGTAAGCTACCCTCTGATTTAAGGGAAAGAGAGCTAATAGTAGTGGATCCCATGCTTGCTACTGGCGGTTCTGCGTCGGCAGCTATAAATTTTATAAAGCAAAAAGGGGGATGCAATATAAAATTTGTATGTCTTATTGCTGCACCAGAGGGAATAGAAAGGCTTACAGCAGATCATCCAGATG
Source organism: Firmicutes bacterium UBA3920 (assembly GCA_002386065.1). Lineage (GTDB taxonomy): Bacteria > Bacillota > Clostridia > Caldicoprobacterales > Xylanivirgaceae > UBA3920. Next base: position 8,924 of record DGES01000048.1, on the reverse strand, counting down.
TAGATATATTTGTAGCGTCAGTTGATAAGTACCTAAATGAATATGGATATATCGTGCCTGGATTGGGGGATGCAGGCGATAGACTATATGGTACTAAGTAAAAAAGGACGGTGATGAGAGATGTCTGCAGAAGTAATCAAAACTATAAGACAAACAGAGAAACAAGCAGAGCAGATAAAAGAGGATGCTATACGCAAAGCACGGGAGATAATAGATAATGCTGAAGATCAAGGTGCTATTTTATTAGAAGAGAAAGTAAAAGAAGCAACCGAAGAGGGAAAACAAATAATTGAAAAGAAAGAATCTGAGGCCATACAGGAGATAGAAAGGCTTAGAAGAGAAAGCGAGGAAAGATGTGCGAAGTTAGCAGATCAGGCTAGAACTAGAATGGATGAGGCGTCTTCCTTTATAATGGAAAGGATAGTGAAATCCTATGGCAATAGTTGAAATGAAAAAGCTTCTGCTAATAGGTCTTGAATCTGAGAGGCAGCCCATTTTGGAGTATCTCCAAGATATGGGCAATGTCGAAATAACTGATATGGATGAAGACAGTGAAGAATTTATGGACATTGAGCATTCAGCAGACACAGAATACATAGATAAGCTTGTTAACCAACTTGCTGAGACTGAGTTTGCTATTGAGATTTTAAATAGATTAGGTAAAATAGAGCGTAAGTTGCTTGAGCCGCCTACTGAAGTGACAGTTCGAGCTCTTAGGGACCGAATTAGAAATAAAGATGAGATGTTAGCTATTGTAGAAGAGTGTAGGGATATAGATAGAAGGCTCAACGAAATAGATGTAAGGGTTAAGAGGATAGGAGAAACTATTCCCCAATATCAAGCCTGGATTGGACTTGATATACCAGTAGATAGGATTGAAGATACTAAAACATCTAAGGTTCTCATAGGCTCGGTCGAACGGAATAAGGCTCAGGCATTTGAAGAAAAAGTAAAATCAGATATAGAGCTTATGTATATAGAAGATGTAGGTAGTTCCAGGGATACTACCAATTATGTAGTTATATATCACAGAGATATCCAAGAAGAGGCCGAGTCAATACTGCGGGAATATGGCTTTATAAATGCTACGTTTAGTGGTATAAAAGGTATTCCTAAGGAAATAATTAAGTCTTTAAACGCAGAAATTAGATTGATGGCGGAACAGAGACAGCAAATGCTTGAGAGGATAGCAGCGCTGGCTTCTAATATAGGGGAATTAGAGCTTTTTTATGATGCATTGACGGTTGAATTGGATAGGGCAAAAGCAGCTCTTCGACTTGGGGAGAGTGATAGAACATTTTTTCTCAGAGGTTGGGTGCCGTCCAAAGAGTCGGACAAATTAAAAGAAGGCCTATCTGAAGTTACTGAATATCACTATTTAGAGTTTGAGGATCCAGCTGAAGGAGAAGATTTCCCTGTGGCTTTGGATAATCCGCCTATTATTGAACCCTTTGAGGTTGTTACAGATCTATATAGTACTCCTAATCCCCATGAACTAGATCCCAATATATATATGGCTCCATTTTATTTTATGTTTTTTGGTATGATGGTAGGGGATGCATGCTATGGTATAATTATGGCTGTAGTCTGCGCTTATGTGACTAAAAAACTCAAATGGCAGGGAGATACTAAAAAATTAGGTTATCTCATAGCCCTTGGCGGAGTGTCTACAACTATATGGGGCGTATTATTTGGAAGCTGGTTTGGTAATGTAGGGGAGTTATTAGGGATTTCGCCAATACTGTTAAGTCCTTTAGATCAGCCCATAGAGATGCTTGTCTTATGTTTTGCCTTGGGTATTGTACATCTGTTTGCAGGTATGGGAGTTAAGGCCTACATGAATATACGAAAAGGCGATGTATGGGCTGCAGTGTTTGATCAAGGATTTTGGTATGTGCTTTTAATAGGGCTTATACTCATGTTAGTTGGTGTAGGAGGACAAGTTGGTAAATATATGGCTATAGCTGGCGCCGTTGGACTTATACTTACCCAAGGTAGACATGAGAGAAATATATTTAAAAAAATTACTACAGGTGTGCTTAGCTTATATGACTTAACAGGTTTTTTAAGTGATGTACTTTCATATTCAAGATTATTTGCACTAGGACTTACAACGGGAATTATAGGGACAGTGGTAAACGAGATAGGAATAATGTTTGGTACTTCTGTAATTGGATGGATACTTGCTGTGTTAGTATTAATAGTCGGTCATATCTTTAATATACTAATAAATTCCATAGGTGCATATGTACATGCAAGTCGATTACAGTATATAGAGTTTTTTGGCAAATTTTTTGAGGGTGGAGGTAAAGCCTTCAATCCCTTATCTATAAAAACAAAATATACACAAGTGTATGATGAGGAGGTAATTTAATAATGGAAATGGGACAAATAATTGCAATTTTAGGGATAGCGTTATCGGTTAGTTTACCAGGAATAGGTTCTGCAAAGGCAGTGGGAAAAGCAGGTGAAGCCGGCGCAGGAATAATAGCCGAAGATCCAGATAAATTTGGTCAGGTGTTAGTACTCCAAGCTCTACCTGCGACACAGGGGATATATGGATTACTGGTTGGATTTATAATGATGACTAAGATAAATATGCTTGGTACTATGGTGCCTGTAGATGTAAATACTGGTTGGCAACTATTTGGTGCTGCCCTACCTATAATAATTGTAGGGCCTATATCGGCTGTGATACAGGGAAAGACTGTTTTAGCTGGGTTAGGATTGATTGCCAAGAGGCCAGAGGAGTCAGGTAAGGCGATAACACTTGCTGTTATGGTTGAGACCTATGCAGTTCTTGCACTACTTGCTTCTATACTCATGGTAAATGGTATAGCTGTATAAATAAGGGGTTGAATTTACATGGATGGAGCTTTGAGCATAAAAAATCGTATTATTGAAGATGCCCAAAAAGAGGCAAATAAAATAATAGAAGAGGCACAGAAAAAGGCGGCTGATATAATAGCATCTAAGGAAAGGGAAGCAGAGGAGAAGAGGCAGACTATATTAAAAGAGAATGAGATATTGGGAGAGGAACAGAAACGAAAGCTGTTATCTGCTGCTAATATGGATATTAGAAAATATGAGCTGTCTGTAAAACTAAAGCTCATAGATGAGGCATTTGAATATGTATTAGAGAAGATTAAAGATATGTCAGATGAAGAATATGAAGAGTTACTACTCAATATGCTTCTTGGAAGCTCCTTAAAGGGAAATGAAGAAGTAGTATTTCCTAAGGAACCTGGGCGTGTACCTGACAGTAGCATTATAAAGCAACTGAATAAAAGGCTTAAGGCAGATGGGAAACAGGGCAAGGTAAAGGTTGCCAGTGATGGTGGAGATTTTAAATTTGGATTTGTAATACGCTCGGATGGCGTTGAATTGAATAATTCCTTTGAAACTATATTAAATGTCATGCGAGAAGAGATAGAACCTGAAGTGGCTGCTATATTGTTTGAAGATGAGTCAGGGGAGTGATTAATATGCGTCCAACTACTTATCAATATGCAACAGGTCGCATCTGGGCATTGGAGCCTAAGTTATTGACCTTTGACAGGATGGAGCGTATGTTAGATGCTGAAACGGTTCAAGAGGCATTAAAGATACTTTCAGAGACAGAATACGGCTCTAAGGTGTCGGAGCTATCATCTCCCCATGACTATGAGTTTTTGCTTGCTTCAGAGCTGAGGGTTCTATATGAATTTATAAAGACTGTGACACCAGATGAAGAGTTAACAGATTTATTCTTTATAAAATATGATGTGCACAATGCAAAGGTACTCTTAAAGGCTAGTTTTTTAGGAATGGAAGATCCAGAATTTTTAAGTGAAATGGGAACACTACCATTAGATAAACTCAGAGGAACGCTAGAAGAGGCTTTTAAGAGCGATGATAGCACTGATAAAGAGAATACTGATGTTCTATATAGTGATCTTCCTGAATATTTGAGGGAACCACTAAAAAAGATACATGAAGATTATACGTTAAAAAAGATGATAGATCCACAACATATTGATGTGGCATTAGATAGAGCTATGTATAGGTATATTTTTAAAGTATGTCGAGAAAAGCGTCAGACATTTATGGAAGCATATTTTAAACGTGAAGTGGATCTTATAAATATACGTTCCCTGCTTAGGGTTAAAAATATAGGTGCAGATTTCACATTTGCAAAGGAAGTATTTATGCCCTATGGCTACATTGAAGAGGCTATGTTAGAAGAGGCCTTTGAGAGATCATTTGATACAGTATCAGATAGTTTTTCCTCTACAATGTATTTTGATGTGGTGGATAGAGGAGTAAAAAGTTTATTGAGCACAAATACCTTCACTGAATATGAAAGGCTCTCGGGGAATTTTTTATTAGATTATGTGAAGTCCCAAAGAGGGGACTTTATGGGTATACAACCTATAGCTGGATACATACTTGCTAAAGAAAATGAGATAGAAAATATAAGGGTCATAATGGTGGGCAAAGTAAATAACATTCCAGCAGACAAAATTCGTGAAAGGTTACGTGATACGTATGTATAAAATAGGAGTTGTAGGAGATAGGGATTCAATATTGGGTTTTAAACTCCTTGGTTTATCAGTATTTCCCGTTAGGGAGCCAAAGGAGGCGAGTTTACTCATAAATAGACTTGCCAAAGAGGATTATGCTGTTATATTTGTTACAGAGTTCATTGCCAAGGAGATAGGTGAGACCATAGATAGATATAAGACTGTGCCCTTTCCAGCAATAATTCCTATTCCAAACAATCAAGGAAGCATTGGTTTGGGAATGCAAAGTATTAAGGACAACGTAGAAAAGGCCATTGGGGTAGATATTCTATTTGGAGAAAGAGGGTAGATAGTCGATGGAAGGTAGAATTGTAAAAGTATCTGGACCTCTAGTCGTTGCAGAGGGCATGGCAGATGCCAAGATGTATGATGTAGTTCGTGTAAGTGAAAAACATCTCATAGGAGAGATAATAGAATTAAGGGGAGATAGGGCCTCTATACAGGTTTATGAGGAGACGGCAGGGATAGGTCCTGGAGAGCCTGTCTTTTCCACAGGCGAACCCCTATCAGTTGAATTAGGACCGGGTCTTATAGGAGCAATATATGACGGTATTCAAAGGCCATTGGATGATGTTATGGAGATAGCAGGTGATAGAATAGCTAGGGGAGTTGATGTACCTTCGCTAGATAGAGAAAAGATGTGGAACTTTGTACCTGTGGCTAAAGTAGGCGATTTTGTGACTGCCGGGGATGTACTGGGTACTGTCAAAGAGACATCTATCGTTGAACAAAAGATAATGGTACCTGTGGGAATAGAAGGGACTATAGAGTGGTTGCATGAGATGGGAGATGCAACTGTAGTTGACCCCATAGCTAAGATACGTACTAAAGAAGATAAAGTACTAGATATTACTATGATGCAGAAGACACCTGTCAGAATAGGTAGACCATATAAAGAAAAATTGCCTCCTAATGCTCCTATGATAACAGGGCAACGGGTAATTGATACATTTTTTCCTGTGGCAAAGGGAGGAGTTGCAGCAGTACCAGGTCCTTTTGGCAGTGGAAAGACCGTAGTACAGCATCAATTAGCAAAATGGGCAGATGCAGATATAATTGTATATGTAGGCTGTGGAGAACGGGGCAATGAAATGACAGATGTATTAAGAGAATTCCCAGAGCTTGTAGATCCAAAGACTGGGGAGCCTTTAATGAAACGAACTGTACTTATAGCAAATACTTCTGATATGCCTGTTGCAGCTAGAGAGGCATCCATATATACAGGTATAACTATAGCCGAATATTTTAGGGATATGGGATATAAAGTAGCAATAATGGCTGATTCCACATCTAGATGGGCAGAAGCCCTTCGTGAGATGTCAGGTAGACTAGAGGAGATGCCAGGTGAAGAGGGCTATCCTGCTTATTTAGGTTCTAGGCTTGCTGAATTTTATGAGAGGGCAGGTAGGGTTATCTGTTTAGGTAATGAAGAACGTGAAGGGGCTATAAGTGCCATAGGTGCGGTTTCTCCTCCAGGTGGTGATCTATCTGAACCAGTTACACAGGCTACACTTAGGATTGTAAAAGTTTTTTGGGGTCTAGATGCTCAACTAGCGTACAGAAGGCATTTTCCGGCAATCAACTGGTTAAATAGTTATTCACTTTATATAGATAGATTGAGTCAATGGATGGAAGATAATGTGGCATCTGATTTTAATATTCAGAGACAAGAGGCTATGGCACTGCTTCAAAGGGAGGCAGAACTAGAAGAAATAGTCAGGCTTGTAGGAATAGATGCCCTATCCCTTCGAGACAGGTTAGTCCTTGAGACTGCGCGTTCCATAAGGGAAGATTATCTACATCAAAATGCATTTCATGAAGTGGATACGTATACATCTATGGAAAAGCAATATAAGATGTTAAAGTTAATATTAACTTTTCATAAAGAGGCCAAACAGGCCCTAGATGAAGGTGTGGAATTTAATGAATTGATATCTCTTCCTGTTAGGGAACGTATAGGTCGTGCTAAGTATATATCTGAAGAAAACTTAGAAGAATTGGATGATATAATGGGTGAAATAAGAGAACAGATACGCGAACTACTATCAGATGGAGGTGGACAATATGCTTAAGGAATATAAGACTATACGGGAAGTTGTAGGTCCACTTATGTTAGTTGAAAATGTAGAAGGTGCTAAATTTGATGAACTTGTGGAGATAGAACAGGCAAATGGAGAGATTAGGCGTGGTAGGGTATTGGAATTAGACGGTGATAAGGCTTTAGTACAGCTCTTTGAAGGCTCCCAAGGTTTACAGATAAGTGAGAGTAAGGCACGTTTCTTAGGTAGAGGGATAGAACTATCTGTTTCTGAGGACATGCTAGGTAGGGTATTTGACGGCATGGGTGAACCCATAGATGGTGGGCCTAGGATAATTGCAGAAAAACGTATGGATATAAATGGTGAGCCTATAAATCCTGCAGCTCGTGATTATCCGTCTGAGTTTATTCAGACAGGAATATCTGCAATAGATGGTCTAAATACTCTGGTTAGGGGACAAAAATTACCTATATTTTCGGGTTCAGGTCTACCACATGCACAATTAGCTGCTCAGATAGCGAGACAGGCAAAAGTTATTGGTAGTGATAGTAGGTTTGCTGTTGTATTTGCTGCAATAGGTATAACTTTTGAAGAAGCTGATTTTTTTATTACAGATTTTGAGCGAACAGGTGCAATAGAGCGTGCAGTATTGTTTATGAATTTAGCAGATGACCCAGCCATAGAACGTATAGCTACTCCGCGTATGGCTCTTACTGCGGCAGAATATCTTGCATTTGAAAAGGATATGCATGTACTTGTCATATTGACTGATATAACAAATTATGCAGAAGCCCTACGGGAGACATCGGCGGCTCGAAAAGAAGTACCAGGGCGAAGAGGATACCCAGGATATCTATATACGGATCTTGCTTCTATGTATGAGAGGGCTGGCAGGATTACAGGAAAGACAGGTTCAATCACCCAAATTCCAATATTGACTATGCCAGAGGATGATAAGACACATCCAATTCCCGACCTTACCGGATATATAACCGAGGGACAGATAATATTGAGTAGAGAACTATATAGGAAAGGTGTTACCCCTCCAATAGATGTATTACCTTCTCTATCTAGGCTCAAAGATAAGGGTATAGGACGGGGTAAGACACGAGAGGACCATGCTGATACTATGAATCAGTTATTTGCTGCATATGCTCGAGGCAAGGAGGCAAAAGAACTTGCGGTGATATTAGGTGATGCTGCACTTAGTGATATGGATAAACTCTATGCAAAGTTTGCCGATGAATTTGAAGACAGTTATATATCACAGGGTTTTGAAACGGATCGTACTATTGAGGAGACACTCAATATTGGCTGGGAGCTTCTATCTATACTTCCTAGAGAGGAACTTAAGCGAATTAGAGATGAGTATATAGATAGGTATTTTCCTGGAGAAGAGGAGGAATAAGACATGGCAATTATGAATGTCAATCCTACTCGTATGGAGCTTTCTCGTCTTAAGGAACGTCTTGCAGTAGCTACTAGAGGACATAAGCTTTTAAAGGATAAACGGGATGAGATGGTAAGGCGCTACATGGAACTAATACGTAAAAACAAGGAAATTAGAGAAGTAGTTGAAGAGGAGCTGGAAATAGCCCTTGAAAATTTTCTTATGGCAAGGGCAGTTATGTCGCCGGAGATGCTTGAAGAAGCTATAATGTTTCCTACTCGACAAGTAAAGCTTGATATATCCAAAAAAAATATAATGAATGTGCATGTACCGGTTATAGAGGTGGAGCAGACCAGCGTAGAGGGAGTATCTCCCTATCCCTATAGTTTTGCAAGTACATCTGCTGAACTTGATGTAGCTATAAGTACTTTTTCTGATATTCTTCCTAAAATGTTAGAACTTGCTGAGATAGAAAAGACTTGCCAGATGCTTGCAGACGAGATAGAAAAGACAAGACGTAGGGTAAATGCCCTTGAATATGTTATGATTCCTCAATTAGAGGAAACAATACGATATATAACTATGAAATTAGATGAAAATGATAGAGCTAGCAGAACCCGACTTATGAAAGTAAAAGATATGATGGAAGAACGGGAGGCTTAGAAAGGAGGATATGAGGTTATTATGCCTTATGTCCTTTTTACTTGAATACATTTTGTCCAACTGGTAATAATCAAAATATTGATTGTATTTTGTGGAGGGATCAAGTTGGGCAAGATGATATATTATACAACTTTAATATCTATAGTGATGCTTTACTTTTTATCTATCGGTGGTTTAGTGCGAGATATAAACACAAAAAACATAGAGGATCTGACAGATATTTTCGATATAGGCTGTACATGGTTATATATCTGTCTCTTATACACATCT
>DGES01000018.1:1435-12060 GCA_002386065.1 Firmicutes bacterium UBA3920 | reverse complement strand
GTGGAATAAATGCGTAGGTAGTAGAATTAGGCAACTGAATTATCATAATATGATATAATAAATATACACTACATTGTTACACAGGGAAAGAAATATATTGAAGGGCTCTCTGAAAGGAGAGATTGGCTATGTTTAGAAAATTATATAAAGAAGCAAGTAATGATATTGAAGAGGATAAATCTTTTAAAAAAACTACTATAGAAAAGATGCTAAATAAAAATGTAATTAAAAAAAGACCTAAACATTTTTTTAAGTTCGCAGTAATAATGGTAGCTATAGTGGTTTTATTTAGTTTTTTTATTAAGAGCAATAGGGTGAATACCTATGCCATAGCAGAACCAACATATCCAACAAAAATTAAATTTGATAATTTTGATGAAAAGATAAATAGAGAAGAAGATATAGATGAAAGTTTCTTAAAAAAACTTAAGGATTTTTCAATTAAAACTTCTTCATTAGTACTAAGAAAAACAGATAAAGATACAAATAGTCTTTATTCTCCAATAAGTTTATATATGTCTTTATCCATGGCTTCAGAAACAGCTAATGGAGATACTCAAAAAGAGATTTTAGAAGCATTAAATATGCATAATATTGAAATTGTAAGAAGTGAAACAGGGAAATTGTTTAGAAGACTTTATTATCATAATGAAATAGGAAAGTTAAGTTTTGGAAATTCCTTATGGTTAAATAAAGATGTTGAATTTAATAATGATTTGCTAGATTTATTGGCAAAAGAATATTATACTAGCTCCTTTAGTCTTGATTTCAATGATAAAGAAAGTCCTAAAAAGATTAGTAAATGGGTTTCAGATCAAACAGGTGGGAAACTTGGAAACAATTCTGATGATTTTTCTTTTAATTCAGATGATATAATGACATTAATAAACACAATATATTTTTATGATGAATGGGTAGATCGTTTTAATGTCGAAAATACAAAAGAAGATGATTTTTATCTTGCAAATGGAAGCACAGTTAAATCTGATTTCATGAATATGACCTATAGTAGTCATGGTTTTGTAGGTGTTGATGGATATACTGTTTCTTATCTTAATTTAAAGAATGGTGGAAGAATGATATTTGTTTTACCTGATGAAGGAGTATCTCCATATGATATTGTATCAGACCCAGAATTATTGGATGAAGCCCTGAATTCATTATCAACAGGTGAACGACAGATGGGAGAAGTTATATTTAAAATTCCTAAATTTAATTTTTCATCAAGTCTTAAACTAGAAGATATTTGTAAAACCTTAGGAATAGAAAAGGCATTTGAAACAACAGCAGATTTTACTAATCTTTCAAATACTAAACCCTTATTTATTTCAAATATCAAACAAAACTCAACAATATCTATTGATGAAAAAGGAGTAGAAGCTGTAGCTTTTACACAAATAGACTATTGTGGATCAGCACAGCCAGATGGAAAAGCTGAAATGATACTAAACAGGCCTTTTATATTTGCAATAACAGGAGTAGAAGGGTCGCCTTTATTTGTTGGAATTATTAATAATCCAAATATATAGTCTTCTAAGTGGAAGTGATGGGATTAATATGCAGGGTAATTAGATTTTGCTTTATATATTACTATTTTAGAGCTTTGCTTTGGTGGAGAAGCTATATTTTATATGGTAATATTTGGGGATATATAAGATTGTTATTAATCACTTTTTAGTGATATAATATTTGTACTATATTTAAATGAAATTCCTAGTTGTTTAATGGTTGAAAATAAAATAATATATTTATTATAAAATTAACTAGCAATGGAGGTTTAAAATATGGAATATATATCTGTAATTTTAATAACTATTTTATTTACTATTTTTAATACAAATATTAATGTATTACAACGCAACCAAAAACGTATAGAATCAAAACTAGATAGAATTATTGAGCATCTTGGATTACCTGAACTATCTAAAGAGAACATAAATGATGAGTTAAAAGAGGAGCTAAAAAAACTTATTGAAGCAAATAAAAAAGTTAAGGCAGTAAAAAAGTTAAGGGATGTTACTGGAATGGAATTAGTTGAAGCAAAGGATTATATAGATAGTTTATAATAAATATTAGGAATTATTGTGAAAAATAAGTCTTGGATAAGTTGAAAAGGTTTAAATATTCAAGACAAGGTAAAGTGATTCAGTATATAGTGAATGTACAGGAGAGAAGAATAGATATATCGGTTTTATAAAACCAGTAGGCTTATTATGATGAAGCCTTACTGGTTTTACTAATTAAAGCTACTTTTTACTGCATATATAAATAAATTTTGCCAGTAGAACTAACGCTAATAAATATACTTTTGTATGTAGGAAATCTATAGGAATCTATCAAAAGAATCTTAAAGAAAAAATCATAAAAGAGTTTAATATGGACGAACACTTTAATTTAGAAAATGTGACCATAATTTTAACATATATAACTAACTCTTATTAAAATTAGATATAATATTGGTAATTAGATATAATAAGAGATATAGAAATTTTAGTTTTTAAAATACTAATTTGTAGCTTTATTTTTTAAGGAGTGTTTAACATAAAAAAACTAACTATTGATAAAGTATTAAAAGCTATAGCTGTTCTTATAAAGGGATATATTCTATATGCTCTTATATTTGGTGTTATACTTTTTGGTTTTCACAGACATAGAGAGAGTGACTATATTGATACTCATTCGGTGGATCGTTTTTTTGGCTCTGAGATATGTCAGGATGAGGTTGTTCTTTTGGAAGACAGATATGAGTCGGGAATTGCTAGGATAAACCTCATTGAGAATGCGGAAGAGACTTTAGATGTAGCTTATTATACCATACATGAGGGTGTATCTACTAATGTGTTTTTAGGATCCCTCTTAGATGCTGCAGATAGAGGTGTAAAGGTTCGATTTATTTTGGACGGGATATTCCATAATTTAAGGGGAAATTTAAAAGACACAATATATGCCTTTTCAATACATCCAAATATAGAACTGAAATTTTATGAGCCATTTGATCTATTCCGACCATGGAGATGGAATAATGTTCTCCACGACAAGATTATAATTGTAGATGGACATCTTGCTATGATTGGTGGGAGAAATATAGGAGATAAATATTTTGCCAATGATGACTACGACAAACCAACTGTAGATGATAGAGATGTGGTAATACTAAACACAGATGAAAAAAACATAAAAAGTAGTGTCATCTGGCAGATGCAGGAGTATTTTAACAATCTGTGGGAACATGATTTTTCAAAGTATCCAGTAATGCACTTGACACAGAAACAGCAAAAAAAAGGATATGAGTACATTGTATATTTGCATGACTATGTTGATACTATACGTAAGACTAAACCTGATATCTTTGGGAATAACATTAACTGGATGTCTATATCTATACCTACAAAAAACATAACTCTAATACATAATCCATTAGAGCGGTTAAATAAGGAACCCTGGTGTCTATATGAGATTACGAATTTAATGAAAAAGGCAAGGCATTCTGTGTTTATCCAAAGCCCATATGTTATTCCAACTAAAAAATTGCTTAAACCATTTGAGGGAGAGAAACTTACAGTGGATAGGATAGATATATTGACAAATTCACTTGCGTCGAGCCCAAATTATTTTGCATCTGCTGGATATAGAAAATATCGCACGAAGATAATTGACTATGGGGTTAATATATATGAATATCAAGGTTCAGGTTCCATACATGCCAAATCGTTTATATTTGATGATAAGATTAGTCTTATAGGTTCGTTCAATATAGATCCAAGAAGTGCTTATCTCAGTACTGAGACTATGGTGGTAATTGATAGTGAGGAGTTTGCTACCCATCTAAGAGAAAAGATTGATAAAAAACTTGATAACAGTCTGCAAGTGGCAGAAGATTATTCGTATGTAAAGAAATCACATATAGAAGAGAAGAATATCCCATGGAAAAAATTATTTACAGTAAAAGCCTTATCCTTAATTGCCTATTTTTTTGATTATATGTTGTAGACAAACATAGGTGCTTATTCCCAAGCACCTATGTTTGAATCTATTTTTCTAAATGATTTCTTGATAAGGAATATGGTTATGATAATTATAATTAGCGGGGGTACTAAGGGTAAAAGTTTGTGCCACCATAGGAGAGTAATTGAAGGAAAGAGAGTAGTATCCTTAGTATAGAGTTCACACCACAAGTAAAATGGAATTATTATTCCCAGACTTAAAAATATATTTTTAAACTGGAGCGATAATCCCTCTTTAAAGTTTAAGCTTGCTGTATCTGCTTTTATTACTCTATTGGGAACCTCTAAAAAGAGTTCTAGAGCATATATTGTGGAATAAAATATTACTATTGCCATAGGGATAATACTCAGCAGCATAAGGGGATGCATATCTGTTATGAAATATGCTGCCACTAATACTATTGTGTATGTGGCTGTAAATATTGCAGTTGTTATAAATGCCTTGTAGCGGCACATATTTCCCATAGGCAGAGGTAGAAGTTTTTGGAATGGCCATATTTTTTGTTCTTCAGCTAGGAGCTGAAGTCCTAGATTACAGGCGTACAAAATAGCAAACATACTAGCAAAGATACTTCCGCTTAAGGCTGAATGGTTTACATAAGTCATAATTAAAGGGAAAATCATGGCGTAAGATATACTGAATAGACTTTGTGGATTCCTCATAATAATGCGTAATTCTTTTTTTATAATAGGATGGCGAGACACTCCTAATTTTCGTCTTTTTTTTGTGCTGATTCGCCCATTTTTCATTCCCGTTAAATCTACTGTTTTCATAGATACTGGTATAAGTATGAGACATAAGATTCCTAAGATACCAATTACTTTTATATCACCTTTGATTGCATATAATAGCCAATTAGTTGGGAGCAGCCTTGCATATTTGCCTTCTAGAATTTCGAATATTTTGCTAAATTCTATTGCAACCATTTGGGGATTTTCAGCTTGTCTAGGCATGATATTCATAATGAGTACATATAGTAGAAGGCTTATGTATAAAAAGATTTGAGATGTAATACGGGCGGTAGATTTACTCATAAACCTAGTCAATAATGAACCTAGAGCTATTGAAAGTAATAATATGAAAGATAAGAATAAAAGTAATCCTAATATAACCAAGACAATATTTAATTTAAAGACAATGGCATAGCAAATACTGCTTATTATTATCATGAGGAGAGGGAAAATACCACTGGTAATTCCCATAAGGGCTTTAAATAAAAAGAGGGTTTGTTTTTTTATGGGAAGACTGAGCAAGAAAGCAATATCATCGGCTCCATATACATTAAAAACCATACTAGGTACTAGAGTAAGTATTGCCATTAATCCTAATGTGGCTGGGAATGTGAACATATATATATCTGCTATATATCCTGAATATGGTATGCCTAAATTAGACACAGGTATGGCAAGCATAGTAAACATTTCATAAAAAGCAAAAGTCATGGGGATTACAAAAACAGCCATTATAAATAGAGTAGAGATTATAGATAATAGTTTATTAGATTTTTTCTTTGTTTTTTTTGGCTTATATAATTTTGTAGCATATCTGTATAATAATTTCAAATCCCTCATTTTAAAGCCTCCACAATTTCACGAACATTTTCATTACCGGTTAGTTCTAAAAACAAATCTTCAAGGCTTGTATGTCCTTCATTACTTAGGTGTTGAAGTTCTTCAAGGCTACCTTCGGCTATTAAAAGTCCTTTATCTATTATTCCTATCCGATTACACATCTTTTCAGCAATCTCCAGCACATGTGTAGTTAAAAATATTGTAGCTCCTTCTTTGGCGTACTTATTTAGAAGTTCTTTTAGTATACGGGCAGCACGGGCATCGAGACCTACGGTCGGTTCATCTAAAAACATAACTTCAGGTTCACGCATAAGGACAGATATTAACATAAGCTTTTGACTCATGCCGTGGGAATAATCGCCTATGTAGTCTTCTAAATAGTCTACTACAAAGGCAGATGTCAGCTCTTCTACCCGTGGTAATATAGTATCTTTATCTAAATTATAGACTCCGATTATAAAATCCAAAAACTCTCTACCTCTAAGTCCTTCATATATCTTCGGTTCATCGGGTACTACTCCAATGCGTCTTTTTATCTCTAGTTCATATTCTGTCATGGGAAGGCCGAGGATTGAGATTTCCCCAGCGGTGGGGGTTAATGTACCAGTTAGCATTCTTATAGTTGTAGTTTTGCCTGCTCCATTGGGGCCGAGAAAGCCGTAGATTTCACCTTTTTTTATTGAAAGATTTATTTTGTCTACGGCAGTATAGTTGCCGAACTTTTTAGTTAAATTTTTTGCTAGTATAGAAATATTATCCATAAATTCATCTCCTTATAATTTAGAGTCACTCTATATAATTTGATATTAGGTATATAATATCACTTTCGGTAAAGTTAATCTATAAAGCAGCACACCTGCCAGCCACAAATCCAGAGGACCAGGCCCACTGCAGATTAAAACCGCCACATAGTCCATCTATATCTATCACTTCTCCGGCAAAAAATAGGTTTTTTACAAGTTTCGATTCCAAAGTACTTGGATCAATTTCATCGGTGTCTACTCCACCTGCTGTAACCTGTGCACTAGGCCAACTCTTTGTGCCACGGATATTGAATCTCCAATCGGTGAGTATATGGATTATGCTCTCGCGTTCCTTAGATGATAGATTTGACACAAGTTTTTTTGTATTATCAATTTCAGCCTCACGCAGGAGTACAGGAATTAATCTTTTATTTATCAGTCCTACAAGACTGAATTCTACTGTTTTTTTTGTGCTATTTTTAAAGCGCTGGGTTATATAGTGTCTAAGTTCTTCTCTGGACATGGTATCTATTATAGAAATCTTTAATATAGGTTTTTCACCTTTTTGTAGAAGTTCACCTGCCTTTCTACTGAGCTGAAGTATAGGTGGCCCTGATATTCCATAATTAGTGAATAGAATATCGCCCCTATCCATGGCAAGCGTATTATTCTTATGTAGCAATTCAGCAGTTCCTACAAGTTTTACGCCTTGAATTTGATTGAAAAATGAGCCTTCTAACTTCAATTGGACAAGAGCAGGGAATATATTTATTATGTTATGCCCCAAATTTTTAGCCAGTTTAAATCCACTTCCGTCGGAACCAGTAGATGGCATGGCTTTACCACCGGTGGAAATTATGATGCTATCACCTTTTATAGGGGATTTATCTTTTAATTCAACTTTAAATACATTATCTTTTTTTAGTATATTTTTAACATGGGCGTTGCAAATGATGTCTACACCTATATCATTTAATTCATATAAGAGAACATCTAATACGCTAGAGGCTTGATCTGACATTGGAAAGACCTTACCACATTCTTCAACCTTGTGGGCTATGCCTAACTTTTCAAAAAAATTAATAGTGGTATAAGGGTCGAACTGTGATAGTGCGCTATATGCAAATTTAGGATTTTTGCCATTATAATATTCAATATCTGTATTTATATTAGTGAAATTACATCGTCCATTGCCGGTTACAAGTATCTTTTTCCCGACTCTAGGATTTTTTTCAAGTATGGTAACTCGAGCCCCTTGTCTTTTAGCTGATATGGCAGCAATCATGCCTGCAGCTCCGCCGCCTATTATGATAACATGTTTTTCTTTTTTAGTCATAAAGTGATACCTCTATCTAATGTTTAAAAGTTTATATTGTCAAAAAGAGGACAATACATCTTTTGAAGTTAATATTGATATATTTAGGTTCCAAGTTTTTGTTTTTAGTATAACATATTTGATTATATATATAAAGAATTGCAAGTTAAAACCGTATTTTGCAACATAGCTAAAAAAATATTGACAAAGGATGTGAGTATTGCTATTATGATAGTGTTTAAAAGATAAAGCATAAGGTACAATTTTAAAATTAATTATATGTAAAAGAAATCACATGACTGGCGGCAATGGAAAAAACCATGAGGGAGTGTGATTTTAAGATATGCCGACCGCCTGGGCAGCAAAAAGTCCGGGTGGTCTATATTTTTGGACTCATATAGAAGTATAGAATAGAGGAGGTTTTAAAATGAAGCAAGCATGGAAGGGGTTTAAAGAAGGAAATTGGATAGAAAATATAGATGTGAGAGATTTTATTCAGGAAAATTATACCCCATATGATGGAGATGAGAGTTTTTTAGAAGGTGTATCATCTAAAACTCAGAAGGTATGGAATATATGCAAAGATCTATTGGCAGAAGAATTAAAAAAGGGAGTCTTAGATGTTGATGCAGATACTGTGTCTGGCATAGATAGTTTTGGACCTGGATATATAGATAAGGATAATGAGGTAATAGTAGGGTTACAAACAGATGCACCTTTAAAGAGGATGATCAATCCCTTTGGCGGTATAAGAATGGTGGAGCAGGCACTTAAGGCTTATGGATATGAGTTAGGAGAGGAAAATTCTAAAATATTTCATGAATATAGGAAGACTCATAATCAAGGTGTATTTGATGCATATCCTGAAGAGACTAGGGCAGCGAGGACTGTAGGGCTACTTACTGGGCTTCCTGATGGCTATGGTAGGGGACGCATAATAGGCGATTTTAGGCGAATACCTCTATATGGCACTGAATTTTTAAAACTTAAGAAGAAGGAAGATTTAAAGGGATTAAAGGGGCCCATGGATGATGAATTGATAAGATTAAGAGAAGAAGTAACAGAGCAGATAAGGGCACTTGAGAAGATGGAGAATATGGCAAAGTCCTACGGTTTTGACATTTCGAAACCAGCAGAGAATGCAAGGGAAGCTGTCCAGTTCTTATATTTTGGATATTTGGCAGGTATAAAGGAAAATAATGGTGCAGCCATGTCGTTAGGTAGGACAAGTACATTCATAGACATCTATATACAGAGGGATTTAGAGAATGGTATTCTGACAGAGGCTGAGGCACAAGAGCTAATCGATCAATTTGTAATAAAACTTAGATTGGTCAGACATTTAAGAACACCTGAGTATAATGAGTTGTTTGCAGGTGATCCCAACTGGGTAACGGAAGCTATAGGCGGAATGGGAGAAGATGGCAGACCTCTTGTGACTAAAACTTCTTTTAGATTCCTTCATACACTTGATAATTTAGGACCTGCGCCAGAGCCTAATATGACTATATTATGGTCGGAGTCTCTTCCAGAGAACTTTAAAAGATATTGTGTAAAGATGTCTATTAAGAGTGATGCAATCCAATATGAAAATGACGACGTTATGCGTCCAATATATGGGGATGATTATGGAATTGCTTGCTGTGTTTCTGCCATGGAGATGGGTAAGCAGATGCAGTTTTTTGGTGCAAGATGCAATTTAGCAAAGGCACTTTTGTATGCAATAAATGGTGGTGTGGATGAGAAGAGAAGGATGAAGGTTGTACCTGGTATTCCTAAGCTAGAGGGGGACATGTTGGATTTTGACGAAGTATATGAAAATTACCTGAAAGTATTAGAGTATGTGGCTGAATTATATGTTAATACCATGAACATAATACATTATATGCACGATAAATATGCATATGAAGCAGGGCTTATGGCTCTCCACGATACCGACGTTAAAAGATCCATGGCATTTGGTGTAGCTGGACTATCTGTGGCTGCAGATTCACTTAGTGCAATAAAATATGCCAAGGTAAAACCCATATGGAAAGATGGTATAGCAGTAGACTTTGAAATAGAAGGAGACTTTCCTAAATATGGCAATGATGATGATAGGGTGGATCAGATAGCGGTTAGTCTCTTGAAGACTTTCATGGCTGAACTTAGAAAGCACAAGACATATAGGGATGCAGAGCATACTCTATCAGTACTCACGATTACGTCAAATGTGGTATATGGTAAGAAGACAGGTTCAACGCCAGATGGTAGAAAAGCAGGAGAACCTTTTGCACCCGGCGCAAATCCAATGCATGGCAGGGATAAGAGCGGGGCACTTGCTTCCCTTAACTCTGTAGCCAAGATACCATATAAATCTGTATGTGAAGACGGTATTTCAAATACATTTTCTATAGTGCCTGAAGCACTAGGCAGAGACGATGAAAACAGGATAGAAAATCTATGCGCCATATTAGATGGTTATTTTGCCCAAGATGCTCATCATTTGAATGTAAATGTTATGGATAGGGAAATGTTAATAGATGCCATGGAGCATCCAGATAAATATCCAACCCTTACTATTAGAGTTTCAGGGTATGCAGTAAATTTCAATAGGCTTACACGGGAGCAGCAGCTTGAGGTTATAAAGAGAACGTTCCATGAGGCAATGTAAATATATATGGAGGTGGGGCATATGACAGGGAAAATACACTCAATAGAGAGTATGGGACTTACAGATGGCCCAGGTATTAGATTTGTAGTTTTTTTTCAGGGATGTAGTTTGAGGTGTGCTTATTGCCATAATCCTGACACTTGGGATGTAAATAGTGGAGATAGGTTTACTGCGGAGGAACTTTTAGAGAAGGCCATTAGGTTTAAGCCATATTTTAAGAGCTCCGGCGGTGGTATTACATGCTCCGGCGGCGAGCCCCTCCTCCAGCCTGATTTCTTGATAGAATTCCTTAAACTTTGTAAGAAGAACGATTTACACACTGTCATTGATACAGCAGG
>DGES01000018.1:863-1193 GCA_002386065.1 Firmicutes bacterium UBA3920 | reverse complement strand
GCATATAACAGAAAAAGGTTATAGAGAGCTTACTGGTAGAACCCCTGAAGAGTTTTGGAGATTTGTAGAAGCGTTGAGGAAAACTAATAAGCCTATATGGATTAGACATGTGGTTGTACCAGGGATTACAGATGGCAAGGCTCATATAGAAAAGTTAAATAAGTTTATAGATGAATTTGACAATGTAGAGAAAGTAGAGCTACTTCCCTATCATGTATTGGGAGTAAATAAATATAGAGAGATGGATATTCCCTATAGATTAGATGGGATAGATCCCATGAGTAAAGAGAGAATAAAACAGCTAGAAAAACTATTATCTAACTCTATTCG
>DGES01000018.1:0-581 GCA_002386065.1 Firmicutes bacterium UBA3920 | reverse complement strand
GTAAATGGTCTTAGGGCATGTGTAAAAAAGGGATTTTTAGATTATTTTAATGAGGTAGATGCAGATATATTTTGTATTCAAGAGATAAAATTACAAGAAGGTCAGATCGATCTAGTTCTAGATGGATATGCACAATACTGGAATTATGCAGATAAGAAGGGATATTCAGGTACGGCTGTATTTACCAAGATAGAGCCCATCTCTGTAAAATATGGAGTGGGCATTGACGAACATGATAAAGAAGGTAGGGTTATAACTCTAGAATTTGAAGAATTTTATTTAGTCAATGCATATACGCCAAATTCTCAGAGAGAGCTTACAAGACTTAACTATAGAATGGAATGGGAGGATATATTTCGAGATTATCTCAAGGAATTGGATGATATAAAGCCTGTTATATTATGTGGTGATCTCAATGTGGCACATAAGGAGATAGATTTAAAAAATCCAAATACTAATAGGAGAAATGCAGGTTTTACAGATGAAGAGAGAAGTAAGATGACAGAGCTTTTAGAGTCAGGTTTTATAGATACCTTCAGGTATTTTTATCCAGATAAAAAAGATGCTTATACTTGGTGGTC
>DGES01000115.1 GCA_002386065.1 Firmicutes bacterium UBA3920 | reverse complement strand
TGCGTACATCGCAATTAGCTCTTTGAAGAACAATTGAAGTCTCTCATTCAAAGTAGAGGCATTAAAGGTAAAAAAACTCGTAATAAACACTTAGATATAGGTATATCATCCGATTTGGATTTTCAACCTACGTTATATACTATCAATAATACTTCGATGAGGGAAGATGGCAATAATGTGGATATAGATAATGAAATGACAAAACAAGCACAAAATACTATAACGTATTACTATCTTACAGAGAAGACTAGTCAAGAACTAAAAAGATTAAAAAATGTCATAAACGAGGGGAGATGACATAAATGGCTATTATGCGAGCCTTGGATATAAGCGCTTCCGGTATGAGCTTACAGAGACTTAGAATGGATGTAATTTCACAAAATATAGCAAATGAAGGAACTACAAGAACGGATAAAGGCACGCCTTATAGACGACGTCTTGTGGTGGTTCAGGAACAAAAAAAACATAATACTTTTTCTCAGTATTTAGGGGAGGCGCAAGTCCAATTCAATGGGTATGGTGTTAAGGCTATAAATGTCGCAGAAGATCAATCACCTTATAAGCTAGTATATGATCCGACTCATCCTGATGCAGATGAAGAGGGATATGTAGAATTTCCCAATGTTGATAGACTTCGTGAAATGGTGGATATGATGTCTGCTACTAGATCTTACGAAGCAAACGTTACAGCTTTCAATGCCTCTAAATCTATGGCTATGAAAGCGTTAGATATCGGGAAATAGAGGAGGAATCAAAATATGGATATCAAATCTATAGAAAATAGTTTAAAGCCAATCAGTTGGAGCGTTGGTACTAAAACTGAAAATAATACTGTAAAAACTTTTTCTGATACATTAAAAGATGCTATTGATGAAGTGAAGAATTTATACGAAAAAGATCAAAATAATACAGAACTTTTGGCAACTGGACAAGTTGAAAATCTACATCAGATTATGATAGACGCAGAAAAAGCCGATATTGCATTGCAATTTATGTTACAAACACGAAATAAAGCATTAGAAGCATATCAAGAGATTATGCGTATGCAGATATAAATATATCAAATTTTGTATAATTAGGTCGAAAGTTAGATTTATTTGTATTCTAATATATTGTAAAATTTACTATTATAGATTATTTAATTTTTGGTAGCATGTTATGAAAGCAGGGATACAATGCCGGACAAATTGGGTTCATTAAGAGCACAACTCAACGATTTTTGGGATAGATTAGAAAAAGAACAAAAAAACAGAATAATAATTGGAGCTATTATCGTCATAGTAATTATCATTATAATGCTTTTTGCATTTAATAAAACTGAATATGTAGTTTTATATAGCCAATTGGATGATACAGAAGCGGCAGAAATCTATGACAAACTTAAAGAATTGAATATTGAACCCAAATTAGAAGGTACATCTACAATATTGGTTCCTAAGGACAAAGAGGCTGAAATAAGGATGGAGCTGACTAAAGAAGGCTATCCTAAGTCTGGTTTTAACTATGATCTGTTTCTTGGACAAAGTGGTCTTGGCCAAACTGATGATGAAAAGCAAACATTACTCATATATCAATTACAAGAGAGACTAGCGCAATCCATTAAGATATTAGATGGAGTAGAAGATGCTGTTGTGACCATAGCGATGCCAAAGGAGGATAGTTTCGTTCTTAAAAGTGATGAGATTCCAGTTACGGCTGCTGTTGTGGTTAAACCCAAACCAGGATATGAGATAACGCCGGAGCAAGCCCAAACTATAGAAAAATTAGTGGCAAAGAGTGTTCCTGGCTTAGCGGAAGAGAATATATCTATAATTGACACCAATATGAATGTTTTAAATACTGGAACTAATGGGGATACAAAAAATGCACAGGACCATTTTACACTTAAAGAACAACTAGAAGAGCGACTAAAAACCCAGGTGAACAATCTATTAGAACCAGTGTTTGGATATAAAAAGATTGCGACATCAGTAAATGTACAGCTGAATTTTGATAAAAAAGTAACTGAGTCGGTTCAGTTTGAACCTGTAGTAGATGATGAAGGAATAGTTATAAGTAGAGAAGAACTTAAAGAAAAGGTTCAAAATACTCAAAATGCAGGAATAGCAGGGGAATATGAAAATACAACCCAGTATCCGGAGGATGTATCCGGAGAAGGGGGTTCATATGAAAAAACTCAAAAAACTATAAATTATGAAGTAAATGAAATAAAAGAGCTTATCGAAGAGCAACAAGGGAAAATAGAGGATTTAACAATATCCGTTGTGATAGATAGCGAACATCTTGATGCACAAACAATAGAGCAGGTAAGAGATCTAGTGACCAAGGCAGTTGGTACTGACCCTGCAAATGTTGCAATACATAGTATGGAATTTGATACTACCTTTCAAGATGATATATTGAAAGGTTTTGAAGACAGAAAAAGAAGAGAAGGATTACCAGTGTGGGTAATTGCAATTATTGTTGTTTCACTTGCAGTAGCAGTGATTATGTTAGTCTTTTATTCTAAAAAGAGATATAAAGAACAATTGGAATATGCGTCTTTAAAGACCATGACTATGGAAGAGAATGATGATGAAACACTAGAGCAAATAGATTTAGATACTGAAGCGAAGAACAAAGCCAAAAGACAAATAGAAAACTTAGTTACAGAGAATCCAGAGGCAGTTGCCCAACTGCTTAGAAATTGGTTAAATGAAGACTAGAAGAGTAGAGGTGTAACGATTATGAGGGCTAACGAACGTCTGAGCGGTAAAGAAAAAGCGGCAATACTACTTGTTGCCCTTGGAACTGAAAAAGCTTCAGAGATATATAAACACCTGACAGAAGAAGAGATTGAGCAACTAACTTTAGAAATAGCAAATATGCGTAAGGTTGAACCTGATGTGAGTGATGCTGTCATAGAAGAGTTTTATGAAATATGTTTAGCACAAAACTATATTGCAGAAGGTGGTATAAGCTATGCAAAAGAGGTATTAGAAAAGGCTTTGGGGAGTCAAAAGGCCTTGGAGCTTATAAATCGCTTGACATCATCTTTGCAGGTTCGTCCTTTTGAGTTCGTAAGAAAGGCAGATCCCACTCAGGTGTTAAACTTTATACAAGATGAGCATCCTCAGACAATAGCACTTATATTGGCATATTTAAATCCTACACAGGCAGCAGCTATATTGTCTGAATTACCTCAGGACAAACAAGCAGATGTAGCATCAAGAATAGCTACAATGGATAGCACGTCACCTGAGATAGTCAAAGAAGTGGAACGTATACTCGAGAAAAAGTTGTCTTCTATGGTGGATTCTGATTTTACTGAAGCTGGCGGAATAGATACAATAGTAGATATATTATTATCTGTTGATCGGGGCACTGAAAAACATATAATAGAAACTCTTGAAATTAGAGATGGAGAATTGGCAGAAGAAATCAAAAAACGCATGTTTGTATTTGAAGATATTGTTACATTGGATAATAGATCAATACAGAGATTTCTGCGTGAAGTTGATAATTCAGATTTGGCCTTGGCACTCAAAGGTTCTAGCGAAGAAGTTAGCAATGTTATATTTGCAAATATGTCTAAACGTTTGCAAGAGATGATAAAAGAGGATATGGAATTTATGGGACCAGTTCGTCTCAGAGATGTTGAAGAAGCGCAACAGAGAATTGTAAATATTATAAGAAGATTAGAAGATGCAGGAGAGATAGTCATTGCCCGTGGTGGAGGTGATGAGATAATTGTCTAATATATTTAAGTTTAATAATATATCTATTATACATGATGATAAATATGTGATAGAAAAAACTAATGATATCGATCATGACTTTGATAAGACTAAGTTATCCCAAAGACAAATAGATTTAGAATCTGTAAAAATTCAGGCTAACAATGTAATCAGAGAAGGCGAGAAAGAAGCAAAGAAAATTATAGACAAAGCAAAACAGGAAGTAGCATCAATAAAAGAAAATGCATATAATGAGGGTTATTCACAGGGCATTAAAGAGGGATATAAGCAAGGATATAATGAATCGATAGAAAAGATTAATCAAAAATTAAATGCAGAGCTTAAAAAAATAGATGAGCTAAGAAAGGAAATGTATAGAGAAAAAGCATTACTTTTGAAGCAATCTGAGAAAGAACTTTTAGAACTCTCTATAAAGATTGCAGAGAAGATCCTTCATATTGAATTGGAAGATGATAACAAATATATAGAATTTGTAAAGGGAATTATGTCTAATATTGCTGGAAAAACGATTATTCAAATACGAGTAAATGAAAAGGATTTTGAAAAAATTTTAAAAAACAAAGATTATTTGCTATCTTCTATAGAAGGATTAGAAGATATTAAAATTATAAAAGATAAATATCTTACACAAGGGAGTTGTATAGTAGATGGGGGTATAGGAATACTTGATGGAAGTGTTGATACCCAACTAAAACAAATAGAAGAAAATTTTTTAACTATTATAGATAGTAATATAAATAATGAAGGAGAAAACTATGTCTGAATATATCTCATTGGAAAAATATAAGACAATACTCGCTAATACAGATCCATTATTATATACTGGGAACGTAAATCAGGTTGTCGGTTTGACAATTGAATCGCGAGGTCCTGCTGTAGAATTAGATGAGGTATGTCAGATATATAGTTTAAAAGGAGATAACTATATATATGCCGAAGTAGTTGGCTTTAGAGATGAAAATGTCCTTTTAATGCCATTTGGAGATCTGCAAGGTATAGGTCCAGGCAGTTTAGTCGTGGCTACCCGTAAACCGTTTATGATTCCAGTAGGAGAAAAGCTATTGGGGCGGGTAATAGATGGACTTGGTTCGCCTATGGATGGGAAAGGTGAAATAGTACCAGATGCATGGATAGAGATAGCTAATGCTCCTCCCAATCCCCTTGAACGGCAACGGATTCGAACACCTTTAAACTTAGGTATTAGGGCAATTGATGGATTACTAACATGCGGACAAGGTCAAAGAATGGGCATATTTTCAGGTAGTGGTGTTGGTAAAAGTACACTTTTAGGAATGATAGCTCGAAATTCTGATGCAGATATAAATGTGATTGCATTGATAGGAGAACGAGGAAGGGAAGTTAGAGAATTTATTGAAAAAGATCTTCAGCAAGATGGGTTAAAAAAATCTATACTTGTAGTAGCAACATCAGATAAACCAGCACTTGTAAGAATAAAAGGAGCAATGGTAGCTACAGCTATTGCCGAATATTTTAGAGATATGGGAAAAAACACTATGCTAATGATGGATTCTCTTACCAGACTTGCCATGGCTCAAAGAGAAGTTGGAATGGCAATTGGTGAACCACCTGTTTCTAGGGGGTATACTCCTTCAGTGTTTGCCATGCTTCCTAAATTATTAGAACGTGCAGGTAATTCTAGTAAAGGTTCTATAACTGGTCTATATACTGTATTAGTAGATGGAGATGATTTTAATGAACCTATTTCAGATACTGTAAGGGGTATTTTAGATGGACATATAGTACTCTCGAGGGAGCTTGCTAATAAAAATCATTATCCTGCAATAGATGTACTGGCGAGTGTTAGTAGAGTAATGCCTGATATAGTGGATAAGAATCAAATAAAAATGAGTAATTATATAAAAAATCTCATAGCTACCTACAATGAAAGTAGAGATTTGATAAATATAGGAGCATACAAATCTGGTACAAGCCCTGAAATAGATGAGGCTATTAAAAAAATAGATAAGATAAACGAATTTTTACAACAGACAGTGGAGGAATACAACACCTTTGAAGACACAATAAATCGGATGGCTAGTATCATATGATGAGAAATTGAGGTGAAAAGATTGAAAAAATTTAAATTTTCCCTCGAAGTCCTATTGAAAGTGAAGAATGCAGAAAAAAAGGAGATAGACAATGAATTATATTATATTAATCAAAAATTATTACATATGAAGCAAGAACTTAAGAGACTCGAAGATAAAACTAAAGCCAATGATGAATCTATGCAGATAGCTTTAAGGGACGGTATAGATGTCTATACATTAAAGAATTATGGATTATATAGAAGCCAACTTACAGAGAGAAGTAGACAACAATTGAGTAATATTGAACATGTAGACAACAAAGCAGAAAATCTGAGGAAAAAATATATTACCTTAAATAAAGAACTTGATATTTTGGAAAAGCTAAAAAGACAACAATTTATTGATTATCAATATGATATAGCTCAGAGACATGCAAAAGAAATAGAAGATATAATTTCGTGTAAAGTTAGCAGAGGTGCAAAATATGGCAACATTAAATGACTCTATGCAAATGGACAATAAAAAAAAGATAAGCTTTAAAACAATAATTTTGCTCTTAATATTAATTTTGATTGGAAGTGGAATTTTATCTTATATTTTTAATATTGGAGGCATAAGAAAAACAACAAATAATTTAGTAGGATCCATATTTAAGAAGAGTACAAATCAGGAACTAGAACAGAGAAATAATCTTGAAGAAGATATGAAAAAATTAGAGTTAGAAAAAGATGAACTTTTACAGCTACAGACAGAATTAGATAATTTAAAATACGATTTAGAACTTAAAAAAGATGAATTAGAAGAGAGAGAAAAAAATTTATTAGAGAGGGAAAATGAAGTAGAAGAACTATATAAAGAAGTATCTCAACAGATAGATGATATTAAAACTATATCCAAATTATATGAAAATATGGATGGACAGAAAGCAGCTCAGATATTATCAGAGATAGAAGACATAGATATTGTTATAAAAGTACTTAAAGGTATAAAAAAAGAAAAAGCTGCTGAAATACTAGAGAATATGGAGACAAAAAAGGCTGCATATATAACTAATAAAATGTTAGAAGTTAGTAAAATATTTCAACCTGAAGAAATATTGCAGACTGAAGAAATATTAGAATAATAAAGAATATTGAAAGGGGGTGATTATATGAATATAATGGAGATATTATTCAACTTTACTACTGACGATATAGAAAACATGTTAAATACTGCAGACGAAAAATCCAATCTAGAAGATGAAGATTTTAAGAAAATATATAATGAATTAAAGAATAAAGAAAAAACTTTAGAGGGTAAAAGTATAAAAAACTGCAAACATAAGATTGAAAGAACCAATAATAGAGATGACTATGTAGCTGAATTTTTAACAGTACCTTTCGATAGCTTATACATGCTTTATACAAACTATTTATTATTGCAGACGCATAAAGAAGACGTAGATGTATTACATGATGACGAGCATATTGAAATTAACGAGGTATACGAACTTAATCCGAAGCAAATCTCTAAATTCGATAATATTATTGAGCAATATTACCAAAACCAAATAATAGACAATGTAAAACCGAATATGCAAAAACAAGATGAAAATATAGCAGCAAATAGCGGAGCTCTAAACAATTCAAAAGAGTCTATAACTTTAGAATCTGATTTACTAGATAAAAATATAGAAAACATTTTTGGGTTTAAACTTACTCAGTTTGATGATAATAAGCTTAATTATATCGAATCCACAGATGATTTGATAGCAGCACATAATGCTATATTAAATTTACTAGAATATGAAAAACTCTCTGAAAATACTTCTTTAGAAAATATGATAGAAGATGATACAGAAGCTACAAAGGTAGAGGACTTAGAAGATTCAGTGATAATACAAAAAGATGGATTAAAACTTCTAAAAGATAATGAAGATATAAATAAAAAAGATTCGTTATTTGATTCTATGCTAACAGATGCTTTAAACAGCAATATAATGAGTAAAGATGAGTTAACAGAGGACGATAGATATGATAATATTTTAGAGATAAACTCTAAGGCTTATGATTTAGAAAGAACGGATTTTGAGAGTAAGCTAGACAATATTATAGATGCTAAAAACGAGATAATGTTTGAGATGTCTAAACGAATAGATGTAATCAATCAGCTATCAAACAAGATTTTTACTAGCTTAAAAGAAGATAAATCAGAAATGATAGTACAACTAAAACCAGATATTTTAGGTAAAATCATATTAAAGGTTTCCTTGTCTGATGATGTATTATCGGCAAAAATAATAACACAATCGCAAGAGACGAAAAATATTATAGTTACACAGCTAGATGAACTTCGAGATACTCTAAGTCGACAAGGATACACCATTGGCAATTTAGATGTAGATATACATCAAGATGGTTCTCAGTCTCAGCTTTTCTATAGTAATCAAGGAGATAATTTCAGATTAAATAGCAAAACGTCGAATAATATTCTTAGTAATGATGAAGATTTAATTAGG
The DNA here is from genome assembly GCA_002386065.1 of Firmicutes bacterium UBA3920. Classification (GTDB taxonomy): domain Bacteria; phylum Bacillota; class Clostridia; order Caldicoprobacterales; family Xylanivirgaceae; genus UBA3920. Next base: position 2,906 of record DGES01000115.1, on the reverse strand, counting down.
GATAAAGGTTTGTATATTACGTCTAATCTTAGACAGGGGAATGTAGATTATTTTGCATAGAAAGAGGTGAAAAATGTGAATGTAAATAATATATATCAAAGTATGACTATTGGATATAGTGACAAAATTGAGAGAAATGTAAGTGGAGACTTGGGCAAAGAAGAATTTTTGAAAATCCTTATAGCACAACTTCAAAATCAGGATCCCTTAAGCCCAGTTGACGACAAAGAATTTATAGCCCAATTAGCCCAATTTAGCACACTAGAGCAGATGCAAAATATGTCTTATGATTTTAATGTAATGCGTGGAATGGATCTTATAGGAAGAACAGTTTATGCAGAGGTATATAATGATATTACAGGACAATTAGTACCGGTTGCAGGGGAAGTGGATTCTGCTATATTTTCAAATGGTAAGTTGTATTTAACTATAGGAGATATAAATATAACATTGGATGATATTAAAATGGTATTATCTGATAACTTTAAAGATAGTAACGGATAAGGTGTTATATGCAAATTTAATAGATAGTTAAATATACTAGACTTCCTTTTTTAGTGATATTTATCACAAAAAGATTAATATGGGTGATATTATGAATGGTTATATGTTTGATCTAAATAGGGTTATATCTACAGAGAAATTAACAAATCCCCGTAGATATCCAACTGTAGAACGAAAAGACGACACAAGTTTTGATACTATCTTAAAACAGAAAATGGGAGAAATAGAGAATATTAATTTCTCAAAACACGCAAAAGAGCGTATTCAAGAAAGAAATATAGACTTTGATAAAGTTGATATGACTAAGATAGATAAAGCATTTGAACTGGCAGAAAAAAAGGATATAAACGATTCACTAATACTATTAAATGATACTATTTTAATAGTGAATGTTCCGTCTAGAACAGTTATAACAGTTGTGGATGGGAAGAATATCAAACAAAATGTATTTACTAATATAGATGGTGCAGTGATAGTATAGCTGGACCCCTTGGGAAGCTATCTCATTTCTGATTGATAGAAGAAATGACACTGTAAAAACAAAACCTAAGGAGGTTTAATTATTATGATGAGATCTATGTTTTCCGGTGTTTCCGGATTAAAAGTACATCAACAACAGATGGATGTAATAGGTAATAATATATCAAATGTAAACACAGTAGGCTATAAAGCAAGTAGAGTTACGTTTCAAGAGGTGTATAGCCAAACCATTAAGTCTGCTACAGGTTCCACTGCAACAAGAGGTGGGACAAACCCTACGCAAGTAGGACTTGGTGTATCTTTGGGAACTATAGATGTATTACATACAAGGAGTGGTGCCCAGAGAACAGACAAAGCTACAGACTTATCTATAGAAGGAGAAGGTTTTTTTGTGGTATCTGATGGAGAAAGCAATTATTATACTCGAGCAGGAAACTTCGATATAGATCGACTAGGTAACCTAGTAACATCTAATGGACTTACAGTCATGGGTTGGCAACGCAATGAGCCTACATCTACAGCGCCTAAAGCCATAAATCTATCAGGGCTTAGTATGCCAGCAAAGCAAACAGATAGTTTGACATTCAATGGCAACTTAAGTGCAGATACTAAAGATGATGATATAGAAAATTATACTATAAGTTTTTTTGATTCTCTAGGTCGAGAGCATAAATTAGAATTAATGTTTCAAAAAACAGAAACGCCTAATCGATGGACTCTAACATTAGATGCCCCTGAGGGAAGTAGATATAGGATTGAAACTGGAGCAACTCCTAATATTATTGAATTTGATGATAATGGTATAATAAATACAGGTTTAACAGGGCAGGTTTCTGTAAGTATTGACGGCATATCAACTCCAATGAATATTGATCTAGATTTTGCAAAGCTTACTCAATCTGCTGGTAATACAAACTTAAAGGGTGAGCAGATAGGTGGATATACAGCAGGAACGATAGAATCAATAAGTATAGATTCCAATGGTGTTATAACTGGTCTATATACAAATGGACAATCTCAAGAAGAATGGAGAATAGCCATGGCTTATTTTACTAATCCTGCTGGTCTTACTAAATTAGGCAATAATTTGTTTCAAAAGAGTACAAATTCTGGAGAAGCAGATCTAGGAGTGGCTGGTGAAGGAGGATTAGGTGTATTAAATCCAGGAAGTCTTGAGATGTCTAATGTAGATCTTGCAGAAGAATTTACTAATATGATAATAGCACAACGTGGTTTTCAAGCAAATTCACGAATTATCACTACATCGGATGAAATGCTACAAGAACTTGTCAATCTTAAGCGCTAATATAATACTATATTCTAGGTCGAGTACTCGACCTAGAATATAGTTCAAACTAAAGTAGGGGAGATATGTTATGATAAAAGTTACACGATTAAATGGGAAAGAATTTTATATTAATCCAGATTTAATAGAATTTATCGAAAGTACTCCCGATACTGTTATAACTATGACTACAAATAGAAAAGTTATTGTAATGGAAGATATCGGAATCATAATAGATAGAATTATAGAATTTAGAAAGAAAATTTTTATAGATATAGAGGAGACTTGTGCTCTAGATAAGTGAGGTGTGCAAAATGGATATAGCAACGTTTGCTGGTATAATTGCTGGAATTGCCTTTATTGTAACAGGGATATTATTAAACGGAGAGCTATCAACTTTTTATGATTTACCATCTATTGCAATAACCCTTGGCGGAACTATTGCAAGTACTCTTATAGCTTATCCTTTAGATGCAATTACTGGTATATTTAAGGTATCTAAAAATCTTTTTTTGATAGATAAAGAAGATCCCAATGAGGTCATAGACAAGATAATAGAACTAGCAAATATAGCCAGGCGTGAGGGATTACTTGCACTTGAAGAGGCGGTACAAGATGCTGTCTCTTATACACATCT
>DGES01000024.1:4072-4246 GCA_002386065.1 Firmicutes bacterium UBA3920 | reverse complement strand
TCTTGTACCGATAAATCTTTGACCGCTCCATCATGCGATGGTGGGGTCTTATGCGGTATTAGCAGATGTTTCCACCTGTTATCCCACTGTACAAGGTAGGTTGCTCACGCGTTACTCACCCATCCGCCGCTGATCCACCAATGAATACCGAAGCATTCCTTAGCTTCTCCGCTC
>DGES01000024.1:2828-3794 GCA_002386065.1 Firmicutes bacterium UBA3920 | reverse complement strand
TAAAACTTTTATTAAAAGCCTTAAATTAGGCTAGTTTGTCTTGGCTCTTTTTATATAAAACTCTTTGAAACTTTCGGGTTTTATATCCTGATACACTGTTTAATTTTCAAGGTTCAAGCATTCCGCGCCGTTTTGGGCGCTTTATTATAGTACCAAATGCTAGATGTTTTGTCAAGGACTATTTTTAAACTTATTAGGTTTGATATTTGAAAAATGTCCTCTCAAAAAGACAGCTTTAATAAGATAACATATTTTTTATGTGCTGTCAATACAATTTTTTAAATCTTTGCTTAAATTTCTGCATTTTGCAAAATCCTGAAATATCAATGGTTTTAACTTTAACATACAAAAAATTTAAAATACATAGTCCAATACAGCTTGTAATCTCATTTAATTTTATTTATTTGCAAAAACTATAAATTTTCACTAAATTCTTATGATATTAACATAAGAATAATGTCTAAAATGCCCATCAATCTCGATGGGCATTTTAAGTATAACACATTATACATATATATATCAAATTCAATTTTTCCACACGCTATTGCCAATTTTGCTATGAATCTAAGTTCTCTCAAATTTCTGCATTATTCCTCTATTTCTTACATATATTCATTTGTCAGCTGTAAGTAACCACTTTGCAACATTCCATGCTTTTTCTGGTTTCTTGCTATACGCCATTATACAGAGCACTTTATCTTCAGTGTTATAACCGGTATCCTCAAATACTTTTATGCTATCCGCTGGTATCCCATATAGATGGGGCTCATCATCATCTTCGCTTTTGACCTTTAATTCCTCTAGCTTGTCCGCATACTCATCGCCTATTAACTCTTTTATATATTCTTCATATTCATCTAATGCCATAAATGCACCTTGCTCAGCATAAAGTTTATATCGATCACTCTCAAACATATATATATCTCCTGATTGAGAACCTATCATAACCATGAGTTTCTGCTGTCC
>DGES01000024.1:0-2592 GCA_002386065.1 Firmicutes bacterium UBA3920 | reverse complement strand
TCTAATTTTTGGAGTCCGCCTACCTCTTCAATTATTCTTTCACTTATTTGCTCTGTAGTATCATTATATATAAAGTCCCCTACCAAACATATTTCCATTCTCTCATCTTCTGGAATGGCCTTATTTATCTTATAATTTGTCACACCGTTCCATATTATTATGGTAGCTAAAATAATAACTAGATATTTCCACCAGTCATACTGAAAATGATTTTGTATCGCCATTTTATCTATTTTTACGTCATACATCATGATCCCCTCTTGACTTTTAATCTAAACGCTTTTTAGGACTCCCAATATTTAAATTATAACTTACTTATAATCAATACACAAGCAGTATTGACTATTACCATTTGTAAACTTTTGGGGAAATCAAACATTTGCAAACTTCTCATAATATATGATTCTTATTCTTTTGGCCTCATGGTCGGAAATAATATTACATCCCTTATAGAATAGGAATCGGTTAAAAGCATGACCAATCTATCTATCCCTATTCCCAATCCTCCTGTAGGAGGCATCCCTACCTCTAGGGCGTTTACAAAATCATCATCCATCATATGGGCCTCTTCATCACCCTGGGCACGTTTCTTTGCCTGTTCTAAAAAACGCTCTCTCTGGTCTATGGGATCATTGAGTTCTGAATAAGCATTAGCTAATTCACGGGAAGTAATAAAAAGTTCAAACCTATAAGTAAGCCTATCATCTTCCACCATCCGTTTTGCAAGGGGAGACACCTCTATTGGATAATCTTTTATAAAAGTAGGTTGGACTAGCTTTTCTTCTACTTTTTCTTCAAATATTGTATTTAATACTAAGCCCCAGGTTGCATTCTCTTCTACTTCTACACCTATGTTCTTAGCAGCTTCCCTCGCAGTGCTATCCTCATCAAAACTTCTAAAATCTATTCCTGTATATTCTTTGACTGCATCGATCATGCTAAGACGGCGCCACGGTGGTGTAAGATCTATTTCTTCTCCTTGATAATTTATAACAGCGGTGCCCAATACATCTTTAGCTATTGTATATATCATATCCTCCGTTAAATTCATTATGTCGTTATAATCAGCATAAGCCTGATATAGTTCAATCATTGTAAACTCAGGATTATGTTTTATCGACATACCTTCATTTCTAAACACTCGGCCTATTTCATATACTTTATCAAATCCGCCTATTATTACCCGTTTTAAGTGTAACTCCAATGCAATCCTCATATAGAGATCTATATCCAAGGTATTGTGGTGGGTTATAAATGGTCTTGCTTCAGCACCCCCAGCAACTGAGTGTAAAATTGGCGTTTCTACCTCTATAAAACCCTTATCATCTAAGTACTTTCGCATACTACTTATTATCTTCGATCTAAGTATAAAAGTACGTTTTATGTCAGGATTAACTATTAAATCTAAGTGACGCTGCCTATACCTTGTATCAACATCCTTTAGACCATGCCATTTTTCGGGAAGAGGTTGTAGAGACTTACTCAACAAAACAATTTCCGAAGCTCTTACTGATATTTCGCCTCTATTTGTCTTAAAAACTTCTCCCTTAACGCCTATTATATCACCTATATCATAGTCTTTAAATTCCTCATATGCTTCTTTACCAAGCTTATTGATTTGGACAAATATCTGTATTTGTCCTTTAGCATCTAAAACATGAGCAAAACTAGCCTTTCCCATAACCCTTTTTGTTATAATCCTACCCGCAATGGAAACTTCTTCACCTTCGAGTTCATCAAAGTATTCAATTATTTCCTCAGAATAATGAGTGGGGTCATATCTGGTGATTTTAAAAGGGTCCTTACCTGACTCCCTTAATTTAGCTAGTTTTTCCCTTCTAACCTTTAATATTTCATTAAGCTCATTTGTTTGAATATCATCCTTTGAATTATTCACTTTATAAACACACCCTTATTTTTTGATTTCCAATATTTTAAACCTTATTACCCCGTCTGGCACATTTACAGCTACCTCTTCATCAACCCTTTTACCTATAAGTGCTCTACCTACAGGGGATTCGTTAGAGATCTTATTTTTCGATGGATTTGCCTCAGCAGACCCTACAATAGTATACTCTATTATTTCATCAAATTCCACATCCAACAGCTTAACTGTACACCCTATACTCACCACATCTGTCTCTATATCTTCATCATCTATAATCTTTGCATTTTTTAGCATATTCTCTAATGAAACTATACGTCCTTCTATAAATGCCTGTTCATTTTTTGCTTCATCATATTCAGAATTCTCACTTAGATCACCAAAAGCAAGAGCTTGCTTTATTCGTTGAGCCACTTCCCTTCTTCTAACTGTCTTTAAATGAATTAATTCTTGTTCTAATTTCATAACTCCTTCTGGTGTCAATATAATTTCTTTATTTGTCATATTATTTCTCCCCTTTGATTTTATAACTTAAATGTTGTTTTATGTAGGTAATTATATGATAAAACGAATATTTTATTCTCAAATACAATATAAGCACTGCACAAAAAACTCTTGGCAGTGCTTCACAATTTATATTGCTAATATTATAAAATACCTTCTCAATAATGTCAAGATCTAACCCCACGGAGTGTGTGTCAAGTTTT
>DGES01000092.1:12971-13969 GCA_002386065.1 Firmicutes bacterium UBA3920 | reverse complement strand
TGTATGGAGTTTTCAATTATAGTTATAGCTCCACCAGCGAAAAAATTACGGATAGCTTCTAGATCTCCTGTCATTCGGGACATTATATCACCTATTCTATGATTATCATAGAATTCATAAGGCAGTTCTTGAAGATGGGTGTACATGTTATGTCGAAGGTCGAATACCAAATTTTGTGATATGTCCTCAAACATATAAGATCTTATGTATATTAGTATACTTCTAACTATAGTGAGTACTACTAAGAGAATAAGAATTTTACCGAGTTTGTCTATTTGTTTATCCTTAATTACATCATCTACTAAAATTTTAGTGAGATATGGTGATACAAGCCTTGTTAGTACCACGATAATTAAGAGGGCTACGGCAACTGCAGTCCTCTTTTTGTGTTTACCTAAAAGAGCGAATATTCTCTTTAGAATGTCCAAACAAATACCCCCTTGATTTCGTAATATAGTATTTGATTATATATTAAGGGCAATATTCAAATACGTCAAAGAGTATGTAAGCGGAAATAGTAGCATATGTAAGTACATTTAGCACTTTTATTAAATGTACTTACATTTTACGAGTAAATATCACTTTAATAACAATTTACTATAATGAGTCAGCTCAAAATAAAAAATGCAAATTATATAGTTAATCACTATTAATTAATATTAAAAGCATAAACTCAAGTGGGAACACTAGTTTGATGAATATCGATTTTTATGATATAATTTGCAAACAAAGAGTTTAATTTGATATAGATTCTTATTAATGTAATATGTCAGAAGTTTACAACAATAAATAATAAAATTAAATATATAAGATTTTGATTGTGAGTTTTAAACCTGAACATATTGCATATGTATGATATATGCGATGGAAACATATTAAAATTTAAATATATTTATTCCGATTTGTATACAAATATTTTTAATATATTAAAAAAGAGATTATTAAATAAATTGTTAACTATCGGATAAAACAGTATATAGATGAAATAAGGGGGTCCT
>DGES01000092.1:0-12697 GCA_002386065.1 Firmicutes bacterium UBA3920 | reverse complement strand
TATAGCAATTATAGAAGACATTATTCGGATGTAGAAAGTAGTGTTGAAGCAATATTGGCAGAGGCTTACAAGGAATTCGGAGAAATTGAAGCGACTATGGCAGTTACTGGATCTGGTGGTTTGATGGTTCATAAATGGCTTGATATACCATTTGTGCAAGAGGTTATAGCTTGTTCTATGGCGGTAGAAGAGCTTATACCAGAGGCAGATGTTGCAATTGAACTAGGTGGTGAAGATGCAAAAATTACTTATTTTTCTGGGAATATGGAACAACGAATGAATGGCACTTGCGCCGGCGGTACAGGTGCATTCATAGATCAGATGGCATCTCTAATTGAGACTGATGCAAAAGGCCTAAACGATCTTGCAGAAAAACATGAAAATATATATCCAATAGCATCTCGATGTGGCGTATTTGCAAAGACAGATGTTCAAGCCTTGTTAAATCAGGGTGCTTCAAAAGAAGATATAGCTGTCTCTGTTTTTCAGTCAGTAGTTAATCAGACAATAACGGCACTGGCTTGTGGTCGAAAGATTGAGGGAAAGGTAGCTTTTATGGGTGGCCCACTTCATTTTTTACCTGCACTTAGAGAGAGGTTTGTAAAGACATTAAAACTTAAAGATGAAGATGTCGTAATACCTCAAAATTCTCAATTATTTGTGGCAATAGGTGCGGCTATTGCATCTAAAGAAAATGAACCTATAACTTTTAGTAGTCTACAAAGCAGATTAGAGCATTTTGATGTAAGTGTAGACAGAGAGATAAAGAGGCTTAGGCCTCTATTTATAGATGAGGAAGAATACAGAGAATTTAAATCTAGACATGATAGATATAATGTAAAAACAGAAGATATAAGCTCATTTAAAGGTAAATGTTTTTTGGGAATAGATGCAGGATCTACTACTACCAAAGCAGTACTTATAGATGAAAATGATAGAATCTTGTATTCATATTATGATAATAATAAGGGTAAGCCCCTTGAGATTACAATGCATATATTAAAAGAGATATACAGTCTTTTACCCGAAGATGCTATCATAGCAAATTCAGCAGTTACAGGATATGGTGAAGAACTTATAAAATCTGCACTAGGTGTAGATATAGGTATGGTAGAAACGATTGCCCATTATAAAGCAGCAGATTATTTTCAGCCCGGAGTAGATTTCATAATCGATATAGGCGGCCAAGATATGAAATGTATACGTATAAAGGATGGTGTTATAGAAGATATACTTCTAAACGAGGCTTGTTCTTCAGGATGTGGTTCATTTATTGAAACATTTGCCCACTCTATAGGAATGGATGTAGAGGATTTCTTACAAAAAGCTTTAGATGCTAAGAATCCGGTGGATCTAGGTTCTCGTTGTACAGTATTTATGAATTCTAGGGTAAAGCAGGCGCAGAAAGAAGGTGCAACTGTAGGTGATATAGCAGCAGGTATTTCTTATTCTGTAGTAAAGAATGCCCTTCAAAAGGTTATAAGGATAAAAAATACCGAAGAGCTAGGAGAAAAAATAGTTGCACAAGGGGGAACATTCTCAAGTGATGCAGTGTTAAGAAGTTTTGAACTATTATCTGGTAGGGAAGTGGTGCGTCCATCTATACCAGGGCTTATGGGTGCCTTAGGAGCAGCTCTTACTGCAAAAGAAGAATATACCCCGGGATATACGTCTACACTCATTGACATGGAAGGAATAGAAAATTTTACCAATAAGACTAGCATGGTAAGGTGCGGAAGATGCGGTAATAATTGTTTACTCACTATAAGCAATTTTGGTTCTAGGGGTAGATTTATATCAGGTAATAGATGTGAAAGGGCATATGGTGCAGGTAAGTCTAAACAAGATATTCCCAACCTCTACAAATATAAATATGATAGGATATTTGACTATGAACCTTTACCTGAGCAAGAAGCACCAAGGGGAGTTGTGGGAATACCCAGGGTACTAAATATGTATGAAAACTATCCGTTTTGGTTTACTCTATTTACGGAGCTCGGTTTTAGAGTAGAATTATCACGCCATTCATCTAGAGAAATATATGAGATGGGTATGGATACTGTACCGTCAGATTCTATCTGTTATCCTGCGAAGTTGGCCCATGGTCATATAATGGATCTCATAGGACGGGGTATAAAGTTTATATTTTATCCATGTGTATTTTATGAGAAGAAAGAGGACAAAGAGGCGAATAATCATCTAAATTGCCCCATAGTCATATCCTATGCTGAGGTCATAGAGAATAATATAAAAGAGGTAAATGCAGAGGATATTACTTTTATGCATCCTTTTGTATCATTGGACGACTTGGACGGACTTAAAAAGCATATGTATAATGAATTACGTCCTTTCAAGATTTCTAAACGAGAGATAAATACCGCAGTAGACAGTGCATGGAAAGAAAAGCAGCGAGTAGATAGGGATATAGAGAATAAAGGCGAAGAGGTATTGAAATATATAAGAAATAAGGGTATTAAGGGTATAGTACTTGCAGGACGTCCATATCACATAGATCCGGAGATAAATCATGGTATATCTGATTTAATAACCTCACTTGGTATGGCTGTATTTACAGAGGATTCAGTTGCTCATCTAGGTGATGTGGAACGCCCAATTAGAGTAGTGGATCAATGGACTTTTCATTCTCGATTATATTCGGCGGCAAGTTTTGTGGCAACTCAAAAAGATATTGAACTTGTGCAGCTCAATTCATTCGGATGTGGGTTAGATGCGGTGACAACGGATCAAGTGGAAGAGATACTAGCTGGATATGATAAACTATATACCGTACTTAAAATAGATGAGTTGAATAATTTAGGGGCAGCCAAGATAAGACTTAGATCCCTCATGGCTGCCATTGACGAGCGAGACAAAAATGGTTTTATGCCTGAAAAAGTAGGTAAACCATTTAAGAGGGTTGTATTTACTAAGGAGATGCGTGAGAATCATACAATACTTGTACCTCAGATGGCGCCCATACATTTTGAACTCATAGAGGCTGCCATGAATACCTGTGGATATAATCTAGAAATATTACCTTCTGTAGATAAGGATGCTATAGATGATGGTCTTAGCTACGTCAATAATGATGCATGTTATCCTGCGATAATTACAGTAGGACAATTTATACATGCTCTAAAATCAGGTAAATACGATCTTAATAATACATCTGTCTTAATGAGCCAGACTGGAGGCGTATGCAGGGCATCAAATTATATAGGCTTTATACGCAAAGCTCTTAAAGATGCAGGTTTTGAAGATATTCCTGTAATATCAGTAAATCCTGCAGGACTTGAGAGCAATCCAGGATTTACTTATTCGTGGGATATGGTAACAAAGGGTGTAATGGCTGTTCTATATGGAGATTTATTGATGAATGTACTGTATAGGGTTAGGCCATATGAAAAAATAAAGGGTTCTGCCAATGCTCTATTTGATAAATGGATGGAAAAGTGTAAAGATTCGGTGCGAAGTGGAAATCGTAAAGAGTTTAAGCAATATGTGCAGGAAATAGTGGATGATTTTGATAATCTAGAACTCAGGGATGTACGAAAACCCAAGGTAGGTATAGTAGGTGAAATTCTTGTTAAGTATCATCCTACTGCAAACAATAATCTCGTGGATATCCTAGAGAAGGAAGGTGCAGAAGTGGTAGTGCCAGATTTGACTGGTTTCTTACTATATTGTGCCCAAAATGAAAGATATAAACATAAACATTTATCCAAGGGAAAACTTAATAATATTGTAGGAAATATTATTATAGGATATCTAGAATTTTGGCGAAAAGATATGAAACGAATACTTGCAAATAGTAAGCGTTTTACTCCTCCAAGTACAATAAAAGAACTTGGTGAGGCAGCAAAGCCTATAGTTGCACTTGGCAATCAAGCAGGAGAGGGTTGGCTACTTACAGCAGATATGGTCCTTCTTATTGAACAAGGAGTAGAAAATATTGTATGCGTGCAGCCATTTGCCTGTCTACCTAATCATATAACAGGAAAAGGCGTTATAGGTCGACTTAAATCTATATATCCAAATGCAAATATTGTTGCAATTGACTATGATCCAGGGGCAAGCGAAGTAAATCAATTGAATAGAATAAAACTTATGCTTGCAAATGCCTTCAAAAATATGGATAAAAAATATATCCATGATAGTAAGGTTATATCAGAAAGTATTTGATATATATTTTTGTATACTGTTTAAAGTGATAAAATACCATGTTTCAAGGGAATTTTAATTTAGAAATGAAATTTTACAGCTTATATTTGGACAAATTTTATTTTTATTAGAAAAACTAGATCGTTATGTACAAAAAACATATAAATCATCATGCGAAAGGTGATTTATATGTTTTTTGTTTTATCTATAATTGTTTCAACTTATTTTTTTAAGCCGACTATAAATATTATCACTATCTGAGTTAGACGTTTTTTTGAATATACCACATCCAATCTTACTGGCTATACATAATCCTATTCTTCGCATCCCTGCTTCAAAGCCAAAAAGTTTAAACATTTTAAGGGCGCCCTTGAATGAATAAAATTCATCTACGGCATTAAAAAATTCTGCTTGTAGTTCCCAAGGTGACATATTTTTTGGTTTAAACACTACATTCATCATATCATAGTATTGCCAATCATCTATGAGTATTCTTCCCTCGTTTTTAAATTGTTCATATATAGGAGTACCTGGATAAGGGGTTAGTATAGCGGGTTGCAGTTGATAGGCGTTTATCTCCTTACAAAATTGTACTGCATCTCTTATATCTTGTTTGGTGTCATAATCTAGACCTAATACTATGCTAGCTATCAGTTTTATATTATATTTTTGTAGTGTTTCGCCACACATGCGAATGTCTTCTATTTTTTGTTTCTTATTTATATAATCCAGGGAATCTTGATTTAAGGATTCTATACCTATAAGTACTCTATTTAGATTGGTGTCTCTGAGCAGTTCTAAAAGTTCTTTATCTTTTGCCATATCAGTTCGTCCAAAATAGAAAGTTTCTTTAAAGATGAGATCTTCCTTTATCATTTTTTCTAAGATTTCTTTTGCCCTGGGTTTATTTGCTGTAAAATTATCATCTTCAAAGTTTACATATTTAAAGCCCATACTCTTGTATAGCTTTAGTTCCTCGATTACATTATCAGGACTTCTATATCTATAGGGATAGAACATACGTGACGTTGTGCAAAAAATACAGTTGAAAGGACACCCCCTAGATGTCATTATATTTGCAGCTTGACAAGGTGTTTTAAGCAGAGAATAGTCTGGAAAAGGTACATCATCTAAATTTTCTATGGGAGGTGCATAGATTATATCTTCTTTTATATTGCCTTCCATAACGTCAACTATAACCTTCTCAGCTTCTCCTACTACTACATGATCAGCATGTTTAAGTGCTTCTTCAGGTAAGGCAGAGGCATGCATTCCACCCATTACTACTGGTTTTTTATATTTTTCTCTTATTATATCTCCAAGTTCATATGCCCTAATTGCATTTGATGTCATGGTATATATACCTACTACGTCGGTATTTTCTAGTACGTCCATATCTACATCTTGATATAGTTCCTCATAGACTTTTACTTTATGACCTGCATCTTTTAAGATTCTACCTAGTATTAGGGGACCGGTTATAGAATTACTCCTGCCATAGAAGGAACCACCTAATCTATATATCCAATTACGTCGAATATCTGCTGCAGGTACTATAAACAATATATTCATAGTGTAGCACTCCTTTTTGTATGTCTGGTCTTAGCCATATTTAGCATATTTACTCTATATTAATAGTATACAATATATATTTATATATTCAATATATACTAAGTATATATTTTGTTCTATAGTGTTTCACGTAGTGATTTAAAATGGAAAAAATACAAATATATGGAATTGGATGATATAAAACAAATTATAATATAAAAAATATCTTTTAAAATATAAGTTTTTTGGTAGAATATATGTGAAATAAATATAGTAATAGGGGTAGAATACTATGGTAATAGGAAATGTGAATGTAGATAATATTCTTTTTTTAGCACCAATGGCAGGTGTAACGGATCTTACTTTTAGGCTTATATGCAAGGAGCAAGGTTGTGGTTTGACATATACGGAGATGGTGAGCGCTAAAGGATTATATTATAACAGTATACGGACATATGAATTATTAAAAATAGATGATAGGGAGCATCCAATAGGGGTGCAAATATTTGGTTCAGATCCTAATATAATGGGTAAAATGGCGGCAGAGCTTTCAAAGACTGATATAGACTTAATAGATATAAATATGGGTTGCCCAGCACCTAAGATTACAAAAAATGGTGAAGGTTCTGCCTTAATGAGAGAACCTGATAGGGTAAAGGATATAGTGGAGGCGGTAGTATCTTCCTCTACAAAACCAATTACAGTAAAAATGAGAAAAGGATGGGATAAAGACAATGTAAATGCACCTTATATTGCAAAGCTCGTAGAAGAAGCAGGTGCATCGGCTGTTACGGTTCACGGTAGAACAAGGGAAGATTTTTATAGCGGTAGGGCGGATTGGGATGTAATAAAGGAAGTCAAAAAATGCGTGGATATACCAGTAATAGGTAATGGTGATATATTTACGCCTGAAGATGCAAAACAGATGTTAGATTACACTGGATGTGATGCTGTTATGATAGGAAGGGGAGCACAGGGAAATCCTTGGATATTCAAAAGAACCCTCCACTATTTAGAAACAGGAGAACTTTTATCTCCTCCAACTTGGGAAGAGAGAATAGAGATGGCAATTAGACATCTTGAGATGGCATTAAAAATAAAAGATGAGCGAATAGTTATTCCTGAGATGAGGAAACATATAGGTTGGTATTTAAAGGGGATTAAAGGTGCAGCTAATATACGTGCTATGGTGAATAGAATGGATACCGCAGATGAAGTAAGGGCATTACTCAACTCTATTATCTAAAAATGTATAACGTGGGGTAATATTACATATATTGATTTAGGAGGCCTTATGAAGAGGGTTGTGAGCATAAGTATTGGATCATCCCAGAGGGATCATAGAGCTACTGTAGAAGTACTAGGTACTGATTTTTTAGTAGAGCGAATAGGTACAGATGGAGATATACATAGGGCTATACAACTAATAGAGGAATTAGATGGTGAGGTAGATGTATTTGGATTGGGCGGAATAGATTTATATCTATCTGGAAAAGGTGATAGGAGATATATACTTAAATCAGCACTTCCTATAGTAAAAGCGGCTAAAAAGACTCCAATTGTAGATGGTTTTCGAGTTAAAGATACAATAGAGCGTGATGTAGTAAATTTTTTAAACAGTGAATGCGGTATATCTTTAAAGGGGAAATGTGTATTTTTGGTATCGGCAATGGATAGACTAGGTATGGCAGAGGCATTCCAAGGTTTAGATAGCAAAATTATAATAGGGGATCTTATGTTTGGACTCGGGATACCTATGCCTATATATAGTATAGAGAGTTTACATAAAATAGCAATTATTATGATGCCTATCGTTTCTAGATTGCCATTTAAAGTCTTATATCCTACTGGGAATAAGCAAAATACAAATAGGGAGCGTTTTACTAAATATTATAATCAGTCTGAAATAATAGCAGGAGACTTCCTCTATATAAAGAGACATATGCCTACGAATTTAAAAGATAAGATAATATTAACAAATTCTGTAACAGATCAGGATATAGTAGAGCTTAGGAGGAGAGGTGTGAGATTGCTAGTTACATCTACACCGGAGCTAGACGGCAGGTCATTTGGCACTAATGTACTGGAAGCTATTATAATAAGCTTATCTAAAAAATCTCCTGATGAACTCAGTCAAGAAGAATTTAAAGCTATAGCGAGGGAGGCAGGATTAACATATAGAGTAGAATATTTAAACTAAACGTCGGCTATGGAGGGATTTAATTGGAAAAATTTGCACTTATTATGTTTCCAGACAGCGGAGCAAGTATAATAAATAGGCATAAAATATTTAATAGATTTCCTAAGCAATTTATTAAAGTATGTACTTGTATAAAAGGAGCCACAAGGATGGATGCAGTATTAGATAGGAATAGTCAAATAGAATTAGGTTATATTTACAATATACCTACCCTACACTATGTAAATGAAGGTTTTATATTTGATGACAGGCAAAGGCAGATCAAACTGCTAATAAAGGAACTTTCCAAATTAGAAATAAAGTTAGTGTCAGCCCCATTTATAGCAGATATATTCGAAGAAGAAGATATAGAAAGATTACATTTTAATGATATACATGTTCTAGACTTAAATTTTTTTCATATATTAACTATGTATATGGCTGGTATGGAATTGTTAAAGATTCTTAAGAGGCAGCTTCCATACATGAATGTAGGTATATGGAGGGGAGATACGCAGATAGGTGAATTATGGGTAAGTATATTGGCGCCTTATTTTAATAATATGACAATAGGAGGATTTGACAGATACAGGTTAGATAGCTTATCCCATAGAACTTTAAAAGAAACTGGACTTTCATGTGAAGTGACTAATGAGGTAGAACGTTGTATAAAGGGAAAAGATTTAATAATACTTACTGAAGCAATAGAGGTTCCTATTCGGGAAGATATACTTTCACTTTTTTCGTACCCAATAAATGTGGGAGACCTAAAAAATATGAGTGGGAAATTTATGTTTTGTTCGGGGATAGTAGACCCATGTTGTAGACCTGTTACAGATATGGTTTTAAATACATGGGAACGCTTAGCTTTGAATCACACATTATTTTATATGTTAAATGGAAGTTGTAGACAGTTTATAGATTTAGCAGAATGGAATTACGAGAACATCAAAAAATTTTTAAATACTGCTTGCTATTTGCATTCGTTTTCTGTAAAGAAATTAGTAAGTAGCTTTGGAACCATGACATATGATAGGTTTAGAATGCTATATTTTAATAATACAACTAGGAGTAAAAAAGTGGGTTAGATCTTGACATTATTGAGAAGGTATTTTATTTTCCATTTTGATCATAAAATTGTTGTACTATAATCTAATTTTTTGTCTGCGAAATGATCTTTTTAATTTCTCCTAATGTCATAAATCTCTTTGAAAAATCAATACCTACAGTTTTGCCTAAATCTTCAACTATCTCATTGTAATAATCAAACATATAATAATTTTTATCTACATATGTCCCTGTAATATTCCTCATTTCATTAATTAAAGTCTTAGTTGAATATTTTTCATTTGTATTAATCCGAATTAATCTAAGCAAAAGTAATGATACAAAACATGTTAAGAAATGGGCTTCGATATGTTCTTTCTTAGATAAATATACTGGTCTTGTTTTTAATTTACTTTTAATAATTTTAAAGCTTTCTTCTATTCTCCATAAATTTCTGTAAGCATTTAATATTTCTTGATTTGGCATTTCTAATTCACTTGTTACAATTGCATAATATCCGTCAAATTTTTCTTCTTCCTTAATTCTTTCTTCATCAATAAAATAAACATCATCATATTCATAGATTTCACCAGTTTCCTTTTTTTCTAAAATCATCAGGTTCTTTAATTTCAAAATAATAATTAGTAACATCATAGTAAACATTGCTAGTATCTCTACCATAAGTCATACGAATCATTTCATGAATATGCAAAAGCAAATCATCTTTATAAAAATTAAAATAGTCAAGGGCTCTATATAAATCATTAATACCAAAATTAAAATCTAAAAAATAACTATCCATATTTTCAAAAGAAGATTTTTTAGAACAAGGATCTAAAACCCTAGAATAAACGAGCATCTGAAAAATATTATTAAGAGAATAGTCAATATTTAAATTTCTTTGCCTATTAATAAAAAAGATATTTATCTTTAATTTATGATAGAAGTAGCTTAAAATAGAAAAACCTAAGTTTTTTCTTAAAACAGTAGAAGGATCAATAGTCTCGTCAGGGGAAAAACTAAAATCTAAAGGCAATTCTTTGTTTTTAGCTTCCTCAGTCATTTATTTAGCTAATAAAGAAAAATGAGAAATAGGATCATCATATTCTTTTTCTAACTCATCGAGAAAACCCAAACTTTTAACCTTTCTTTGCTTAGGCTTTTTAGTCTTAGGATCTCTATAACCTTCTACGATAGACAAATAGATACGGCCATTAGGCCTTTTATCTTTCTTTAAAAACATATTTAGCACCCATTATTATTATACCATAGAATAACAAGCAAAAGATTAAAATTTGACAAAAAATATTCGTTGTAGCTATTGTGCTTACAAGGTTACATAGTTTGAAATTTGTTTATTTGATGAAAAAGTCGGGAATCTATTTCTATCCATGGGCATTTCCATCTACTTTTTATATTTCAACCTTTCAAATGTCAATAAAACTTATATTTATGTAAAGTTTTATTGACATTGTGTCTAAGATATGTTATATTCTTCTCACAATATAATTTATAGAGGTGTAATAAATGGATAAAAAAAATCTTCTAAAAAGAGCGCAACTAGAAAATTATGATGAACGCGAAGAGTATATCAAGCTCAAATCTTATAAAATTAGCTGGAGCATTGTAAGCTTTGTAATTATAGGACTAACCATATTTAAATATATTCATGGAAATTTCTATATAGATTTTGTAATTCTTATGGGAGCCCAATTGACTAGTGCGGCATTTTACACATATAAAAATGTTCCTGACAAAAAATATTATCTTATAACTGGAATTTCCGGGATCATTACTTTAATATGCGGAGTATTTGTATTATTGAGTCAATATTACAATTTTTAGAAAGGAATCTACTAATGTCTACAGATAAAAAATTAATCCTACACAATAGGTTAAAAGTGGCTCGAGCAGAAAAAAATTTAACACAAGCTGAATTAGCAAAACTAGTGGGGGTATCAAGGCAAACTATTAGCTCTATTGAAACAGGTCAGTTTAACCCAACAGCAAAGCTAGCAGCTCTTCTTTGTATTGCTCTTGATAAGACATTCGAGGAGTTATTCTATTTAAATTAGCAGTCAATCTCGTATTGCATCTATGGGATATAGAAAGCGAGGGAGGAATATGAAAGTGAATCTCAATAAATTATTCTTTTCTAGTCTTAAAGGTGTATTTATCACCATTGTTAGTTTAATTGCCTTTTTTAATATAATCAATCTTTTGTTATTTTAAAATATAAAATTCCGCTTGAAAGAGGGTGATGGTTTTGTTTAATCAATATTCATAAAAAACAAAAATATTAACTCTGCAGTTGAAGCAGGTGAAATTACCATTAATCCTGATTTAACAATTTCATTTATGGTTCCAGATATATCTACACCAGCACTTAACGCAGTCTATAATCAATGGACATACCATTGGTGGGGTTATGATCGCAAATTTACAAATACACAAGCAAAAGAACTTGCGGGGCAATGTGACTTAATCGCCATCGGCGCCGGCGCAGCATCAGCTATATTCCCACCTATTGCTGCATTAGGCGGATTATCAGCCGCATATTATGCACTGTTAGCAAATCGCATTAACGCGAATAATCAAGGGAATGGTGTATATGTCGCCATCACATGGGCAGCTGTATTCAATATTGAGCCTTTATAACTCTTCGCTTGCTATCCTAATTTAATTGCTCCTAAAAATTTTCCCCAACGTAGTTAAATAAATAATATATTAATAGGCTATAACTAAAATCATAAATGCTTTATAGAGCTTTATTCTTTAAGTATCTTCTCAAGATATATTTACATCGCTAGCTGCATATGCTTTGTCCATATTTTTAAAAGCATTTGCCAGCATAAGTTTTATCCTATTTAGTTGATTTACCTCACTAGCTCCTGGGTCATAGTCTACGGCCACAATATTGGCATCTGGATACATAGTCTTAAGCCTTCTGATGACACCCTTACCTATTACGTGATTGGGAAGACAAGCAAAGGGCTGTACACATACAATATTTTCTATACCCTGTTCTATAAGTGACACCATATCTGCCGTTAGCAGCCATCCTTCCCCCGCTTGGTTTCCAAGGGCCACCACCGGCTCAGCTGCTCTCCCCAGCTCTTTTATTGTATTTGGTGGGGTAAAGCGCTTGCTCTCAGCCAGTGCCTGTTTCATATCCTTTCTCCAAAACTCTAGATATTTTATGACTATATCTCCGCCAATCTTATTGAGTCTACTCTTAGATAAATACTTGTGCTTATAATGTTGATTATAGGCGCAATACAATAAAAATCCTGTAAGATCTGGTACTACAACTTCTGCACCTTCTGCCTCTAAGATATCTACAAGATTATTGTTGGCTGTGGGATGATATTTAACAAGTATCTCTCCTACAATCCCTACTTTAGGTTTTTCTATATCTAAGAGTTCCAAGTTGTCAAAGTCATCTACTATCTCTTTCACATACTGTTTGAATTCTGATCTATCGCCTCGCATAGAAGACTTTTTGCACTTCTCCATCCAATAGTCAAATAACTTATTGGCAGAACCTTTTATCTTTTCAATACGGACGCACTCTATACAATACATTCATTAAAAGGTCGCCATATAGTAGAGCCATTACACCCTTAGTGGTCATCTCCATAGAATAAGTAAGTCCAGGATTGCTCTCAAGTCCTGCCGGATTTACTGATATCACCGGAACGTGACCCATAGCCTGCATCTCTCAATGCCTTTCTCAAAAAACCTATATAGTTAGATGCT
>DGES01000087.1:4600-7058 GCA_002386065.1 Firmicutes bacterium UBA3920 | reverse complement strand
GCATATATTTGGGCTATCTGCTCTTCTCTATACTGTCCGGCTACCTCTTTCTTATAGTCTTCAGGGGTTTTTAACTCATCCTTTAGACGACTTATATAATTTTTCACATCTCTTGCCCTAAAATATTTTTCGTTTAAGTTCATTTCTTTTATGCATTCTTTTATGAGACTTTCCTGATCTGAACTATCATATATTACAAAATTACTAGTATAACCAAGCTCTTTGGCATTCCGTCTCAATATCTTCACACAAGTTGAGTGAAAGGTGTTTATCCACATTTGATCTGCTGTATGACCAATTAGCTCCGACACCCTTTCCTTCATTTCATTGGCAGCTTTATTTGTAAAGGTTATAGCTAATATATTAGAAGGAGATACCCCTTTTGTCCCAAATACATTATCTGGGAGTTCAAGTTTTATATTGGGATCTCTCTTGTATATATTAGCTATGTTTTCCAAAGATTTTATCGTTTCGTCTGTCACATTATCTGGAACATATGATGATCTATATATATCACCAAATTTTATAAGATAGGCAATTCTATTCACCATAACAGTCGTCTTGCCTGAGCCAGCGCCGGCAAGTATTAGCAGTGGTCCCCCACCGTATAATACTGCCTCTCTCTGCTGATCATTTAAATGCCCATATTGCCTCTCCAATATATAATCTCTCAACTTCATAAATTGCTTGTCAATTCCCATATTTATATATCCTGCTCCTCCTTTGAACTTAGCCTGTCCAATATAATTTTATACCCATCTGCTCCATAGTTTAAAGATCTGTTCACGCGACTGATAGTTGCCGTACTTGCACTAGTCTTCTCTGCTATCTCGTTATATGTCTTTTTCTCCTTTAGCATACGAGCAACCTCTAAGCGCTGAGCAAGAGATTTTATCTCATTTACCGTGCAGAGATCTTCAAAAAATCTATAACATTCCTCTAGATTTTCCAAACGCAATATCGCCTCAAAAAGTTGATCGGTGAGTTTATCATGAAATTTTGATCTATAAACTTCACCATTTTCATCTTGTTTCAAAGTTCCCACCTCTTTAAATCATAGTTGTGTAACCTTTTAAAATTCGCCGCATAGTATAGAGCAGATAGATAAACGCTCTGTTCTATTAGCTAACAGCTTAAAACTATAATATTCCTCATAAAAAGAGAAAATATCACCCATCCGCACCTAACCAATGGAAAGGAGTGTTTTTATGTATATAAATCCCCAGAATGGTTTTTATTACATTGTGCTTCCAGGCGACTCCCTCTATAAAATCTCACAAAAATTTGGCATTTCCCTTGAAGAGCTCATAATAGTAAATAATATAACAGCCCCTTATGTAATATATCCTGGTCAAAAAATATTTGTACCTAGGGGCAGCCCTCCAAAGCCTCCATCTGGCGGGAAGATATATATAGTGAAAAAGGGAGACACCCTGTTTAACATAGCTAAAATGTTTAATGTCTCAGTAGAAAACATAATAAAACTTAATAACCTAACTAATCCCGACCTCATATATCCAGGTCAAAGACTTTTAATACCTGCTCCCTCATATTCAAAGTAAAAAAAATTCTACTAAGAAATCCATCTATTAATAGATGGATTTCTTGATTATATGTATATATTAACACATCACCTTATTAAAATAAACATTATTTAGACATGATTTAGTCAGGCTTTCTATCTACCAATTCCATTTTTGTTATGGATACTTCATATGCCGTTCTCTCTACCACTTCATATTCACTTAAGCGCTTTTGGTATATCCTACTTTGTATTCGTCCCCATATCATCAATTCATCTCCCACATTAAGAGTCTCGCAAAATCTCGCATTCCTCCCCCATGCAATAGCCGGAATATAATCAGATTTATTATACATACGGTTTACTGCCAATAATATGTCAGATATCTCTCTTTTGAATGGAGTTATTCTATAAATAGGTTTTTTACACAAAAAACCATTTAAAAATATAGTATTGGGGTTTTTTATAGGCTCCGTTTTTGCGTATACATCCCTGGCAAATACTGTGAGTATTAGTTTGTTTTTACCTCCTATCTGCTTGTTATAAGATCTCAATTGACCTTCAACTATTATCTCTTTCCCAACACTAATATCAATATGACCCATAAGCCTTTCTGAGATTGTAATTGGCAATACATCTATATATCCACTTAGCCTTGGTACTCCTACATAGAATTTATAAAAAACCTCACCATAGAGTTGATGATCATATTCTATCGGAGTATTTATAGTTCCAGCTATAAGCACCCTATTGCCCTCCATAATCCTATCCGCCATGAATGGCATCTCCCTTCTCTCTATTCATTGGCTGCACGTTCAACTCTAAAATTATACATATTCACAGCTAGGGCAATTTATTCTACTCCATTTAAGTTCTTTATCTGCCTGCCTGTGTGATCTATTTGATAGTTTTCCTTATATATTAACTCTGATATGG
>DGES01000087.1:4010-4422 GCA_002386065.1 Firmicutes bacterium UBA3920 | reverse complement strand
TACCATAATCTTTCCAATCAAGAGAATCTACATCCCATTGTATGGGATAATAGCCAAGTTCCCTACATGTCAATATTAGAGTATCATCATAATCACCAAATGGCGGTCGAAAAAGCTTAACTGCCCTATCCCCTGCTAGTTCCTCAATTCTATGTTGGGTAGTTTCTATCTCTTTCTTTATCTGTTCAGGAGACATTTTCGACATATGGGGATGAGTAGTCGAATGATTTCCCACTTCATGCCCTTCTTTAGCAATCTCTTGCACTTTGTCAGGATACTTATCCACCCATAAACCTACTAAAAAAAAAGTAGCCTTTATATCCCGTTCCCTGAGTATAGATAAAATTTCATCCGTTCGTTCTGCACCCCATGCAGCATCGAATGAGATGGCTATTTTCTTTTCATCAGTATC
>DGES01000087.1:0-3738 GCA_002386065.1 Firmicutes bacterium UBA3920 | reverse complement strand
TTCTGTACTCTGAACGTATAGTATAGATATAAACGCTATTAAAAATACCGTAGTAATCCTCAATATTTTATCCTTTGGAAAATATACAATTTTCATTTATAACACCCCACTATTAATGTATTTTATTTCATGGGGTGTTATTACAATTATTTAAACAAAATCTACATTATTTCACTCTTCTCTATAATTAGATATATTATCTATATATACATTCTCTACCATCACATCATCTGGAACACAATACTTCCCACCTTTTGTGATATCACTTGAATTAATTCTATATTCTCCTCCATCTACTGTTTGTATGACAATATCAACATCATATGTCAGATAGAAAGCATCTATAACTTTACTCCCCCTAGAACCATTTTTAGTAAAATGAAATGTCTTAAAACCTATACCTCCTCTACCCTGACGTATATAATCTTCTACTGGTATCTTCCGTATATACCCACCATCACTTACAATTAGCATATATCCACTATCTTGTATCTCATAACCTTTAACTACACCGTCATCCCCCTTTAAATTAACTGCCTTAACTCCTATAGTAGCTCTACCTGTGGGATTAACCTCTTTACCACTAAATCTTATACCCTTTCCTTTTTGAGTTATGAGTACTATATCTCTATTGCCCTGCACAAGTTCTGCTCCAATTACAGTATCTCCTTCTCTCAATTTGCATGCCTGTATCTTACTGTTCTTGCTATTAAACTGCAATAACTCAGTTTTCTTTGTCAAACCTCTCCTTGTATAAAATTGTACAAAGCTATCCTCGTTGAAATCTCTTACTGCTACTGCTCCTACTATTATCTCACCTAATTGAAAATTATCGATAACAGATGTTATATGTTCACCCCTATCGCGCCATTTTCCTTCAGGTATATCATGACAATTTATACCATAGCAGTTCCCATGATCTGTAAATAACAGCAATCTGAAATCTGTAGAAATATCAAATACATATTCTATATAATCTTTATCTAAGAGATCTATCGAATCTTTATCTAAATTGGATCTATTATATGATTTTTTAGGTATACTTTTTATGTATTGGTGATTGGTGAGAGTCACCACCACATCCTCTACTATTATGAGATCTTCTTCGCTTATCTCTGCCTTACTACTATCCTCTATTATTTTTGTTCTTCTATCATCTGCATATTGTTCCTTAATCTCCATGAGCTCCTTCTCTATTACAGAAAAAAGCTGAGATTTAGAATTTAGAATTTTCATAAGTTCTTTTATGGTCTTTTGTAGTTCTCCATATTCCTTTTTCAATTGGCTAGCTTCCAAATTAGTAAGTTTCTGAAGCCTCATATCTAATATTGCTTGTGCCTGAGTTTCAGTAAAATTAAGCTCTTTTACAAGTCGCATCCTAGCTTCTTTGGGGTTTTTGGATATTCTTATAAGTCTTATTATCTCATCTATATTATCTATAGCTATCATAAGTCCTTCTACAATATGTGCCCTTTGTCTTGCCCTGTCAAGCTCATATTGAGTCCGCCTTGTAACTACATCCTTTTGATGCGCTATATAGTGATCTAGTATCTCCATAATGCCCATCTGCTTAGGTTTACCATTCGCTATTGCCACCATATTTACACCAAATGTCTGTTGTAAATCACTATATTTATATAAATAATTTAATATTTTTTCTACTTCAGCATCTTTTTTAAGCTCTATAACTGCCCTTATACCATTTCTGTCTGACTCATCCCTTATATCAGCAATCCCATCTAATACGCCTTTCTTTTCCTCACGTAGCTTAAGTATTTTCTCTAGCATATTCGCCTTATTCACTTGATAGGGGAGCTCTGTGATCACAATTGCTTTTTTTCCCCCTTTTAGTTTTTCTATATCTACCTTTGCTCTCATTATTATGCGTCCTTTTCCAGTCTCATAAGCACGTCTTATCTCGTCTTTACCAATTATAAGTCCCCCTGTAGGAAAATCAGGACCAGGTATTATCTCTAAGAGCTCATCAAGACTCATATGCGGATTGGACATCCTTGCAATTACAGCATCTATTACCTCTCCTAGATTATGGGGAGGAATGTTAGTTGCCAATCCTACAGCAATACCAGAGCTTCCATTTACTAGAAGATTAGGAAATCTAGCTGGTAAAACCTGTGGTTCCTTCAATGTATCATCAAAGTTAAGACTATATTCTATAGTATCTTTATCTATATCTCTCAAAAGTTCCATAGCAATAGGGGCTAGTCTGGCCTCTGTATATCGCATAGCTGCTGCAGAATCCCCATCAATTGAGCCAAAGTTTCCGTGTCCATCCACAAGCATTGAACGCATATTAAAATCTTGAGACATCCTTACCATGGCATCATATATGGATGTATCCCCATGTGGATGATATTTACCCATAGTATCTCCCACAATTCTAGCTGACTTTCTATAGGGCTTATCCGGGGTTGTCCCAAGTTCATACATAGTATATAAAATCCTTCGTTGTACTGGTTTTAAACCGTCCTCAACCCTAGGTAACGCCCTCTCCATTATTACAAATTCTGCATAAGGCATTATAGAATTATGCATTACCTCTTCCAACGGAGCTTTTATTACATTGTCTTTGTTTTGTATAAAATTATCTTGTCTGTTCTTACGTTTTGCCATAGATTATACCCCCATCTCCTGAAATGTATCCCTTTTATTAAAATTTGCATGGGCACTTATATACTGACGTCTTGGCTCCACTTTATCTCCCATTAATGTAGTTATGATCTTATCGGCACTTGCCGCATCTTCTATGGTAACCTCTACTATACTCCTATGCCTAGGATCCATAGTCGTCTCCCATAGTTGTTCTGGATTCATCTCTCCTAAACCTTTATACCTCTGTATAATATATCCCTTGCCTATACTATTTGTGATTTCACGTAACTCCTCGTCACTATATGCATATTGAATACTCTTTCCCTTCTCTATCTTATATAGGGGAGGCATACCTATGTATATATGCCCATTTGTTATGAGTTCCTTCATATATCTAAAGAAAAATGTGAGGAGTATAGCCCTTATATGGGCACCATCTTGGTCAGCATCAGAAAGAATTATCACCTTATTATAATTTAATTTAGATATATCGAAATCCTCCCCTATTCCAGTGCCAAGTGCAGCTATTATAGTACGTATTTCATCATTGGCAAGTATCTGATCTATACGTTTCTTTTCTGCATTCAAAGGCTTACCCTTTAAAGGAAGTATTGCTTGAAAGCGCCTGTCCCTTCCCTGTTTGGCAGAACCTCCAGCAGAATCACCCTCCACAATGAAGAGCTCATTCCGCTTGATATCTCGTCCAGTACAGCTAGCTAATTTCCCAACTAGAGAGGCTCCCTCTAAACTATTCTTTTTTCGGGTAACCTCCTTTGCACGTTTTGCTGCCTCTCGTACCTTGGCTGACTTTATTGATTTTTCAATTATTGCCTTTATATCTTCATCATATCTA
Organism: Firmicutes bacterium UBA3920; assembly: GCA_002386065.1. Taxonomy (GTDB): domain Bacteria; phylum Bacillota; class Clostridia; order Caldicoprobacterales; family Xylanivirgaceae; genus UBA3920. The sequence continues at coordinate 275 of DGES01000087.1, read as the reverse complement.
TTGGTTTCAATTATATAAGATAGTTCATCTATGACTATTGTCTCTAAAGCAGATCTTGCCTCTACGTTTCCAAGTTTAGTCTTTGTCTGTCCTTCAAACTGTATATCCTGCATGTTTATAGATATTACAGCTGTGATGCCCTCCCTTATATCTTCTCCTGCTAGATTACTATCTCTATCTTTTAAAAAATTAAATCTCCTGCCATACTCGTTTATAACCTTTGTAAGTCCGCTTTTAAACCCCGTCTCATGGGCCCCACCTTCAGTAGTAGGAAT
>DGES01000065.1:3484-5846 GCA_002386065.1 Firmicutes bacterium UBA3920 | reverse complement strand
CTAATGGATATTATTCAGCGATATATGCATTTAGAAGTTAAAACACATAAGATAGTGGAAAATGGGAGAGAAAAAAAGAAGACATCTAAAAAGTTAATTTTTCCACGATACCATCAGTTAGACGTAGTTACTAAATTGCTTGCTGATGTAAAACAAAGAGGCAGTGGTAAGAATTATCTTATTCAGCATAGTGCAGGTTCTGGCAAAAGTAATTCTATTGCATGGCTTGCTTATGGGCTTTCTAGCTTACATGACAAAGATAATGAACCTATCTTTACTTCGGTGATAGTAGTATCTGATAGAAGAGTTTTAGATAGTCAATTGCAAGACACTATTGCAAGTTTTGATCATACTCCAGGTGTTGTAGAAACTATAGGAGAAGGGAAAACTTCTCAAGATCTAAAAAATGCAATAAATAATAAGAGGAAGATAATAGTTACAACTCTTCAAAAGTTCCCTGTCATATATGATGAAATTGATGATAGTAGCGGTAAGCGGTTTGCTATTATCGTTGATGAGGCCCACCAAAGTCAAACAGGTAGTAGTGCTATGAAGATGAAAACAGCTCTTGCAGATACAGAGGAAGCACTACGAGAATATGCAGAGATAGAGGGTAAGGCAGAAGAAGAGAGGGAAGACGGAGAAGATAAGTTAATAAAAGAAATATTAGCCCATGGTATGCACAGCAATTTGTCTTTCTTTGCTTTTACGGCTACGCCAAAGGAAAAGACACTTGAGATGTTTGGAGAAAAACAGCCAGATGGCTCTTTCATTGCCTATCATAACTATAGTATGAGGCAAGCTATAGAGGAAGGTTTTATATTAGATGTTCTTCAAAATTATATGACCTATGAGACATGTTATAAGATAGCAAAAGACACAGAAGAAAATCCAGAGCTACCAAGTTCCGCTGCAACACGAACAATTAAACGCTATGCTTCACTACATCCGTATAACTTACAACAAAAAACAGCTGTGATGATAGAACAATTTAGAGAGATTACGAGACACAAAATAGGTGGAAGGGCTAAAGCAATGGTTGTAACTGCTTCGAGATTACATGCAGTTAGATACTATCGTGAATTTAAAAGATATATTGAGTTAAAAGGTTACGATGATTTAGATATACTGATAGCTTTTTCTGGAACGGTGCCAGATGGCGGAGTAGAATATACAGAAGAAGGTATGAACAAAAGGAAAGATGGTTCCACAATCAAAGAAAAACAACTTCCCGCAGAATTTGCATCAGATGATTTTAATATATTAATAGTTGCAGAAAAGTATCAGACAGGATTTGATGAGCCACTACTCCATACAATGTTTGTAGATAAGAAACTTAAAGGTGTGAAGGCAGTTCAGACACTTTCAAGGCTCAATAGGATATATCCTGGAAAAGAAGATACCTTTGTGCTTGACTTTGTAAATTCCAGTGAAGAGATTGCAGCAGCATTTGCTCCTTACTACGAGGCTACTATACTAGACAAAGAAGTCAATGTGAATCTTATCTATGATACACAAACACTTTTAAGGGAATATAGATTGTATGGCGACACAGATATTGATGCGTTTATTGATTTTTATTATAAGAACGAAGAGCAAACTGCGACAGATTTAGGGAAGATAGTAAGTTTTATGAAGCCAATAATAGAGAAGTATACAGCACTTGACGAAGATGATAGATATGAATTCAAAACAACTGTAAATAACTTTACTAAATGGTATGCTTATATTTCACAAATCGTTAGAATGTACGATATAGAACTTCATAAAGAATATATATTCTTAAAATACCTTAAAAAATTACTTCCTAGAGCAAAGGAAGCAAATATTGACCTAGACGACAAGATTAAGCTTGAGTTTTATAAGATTGAAGAAACATTTAAAGGCAGTATATCTTTTGAGCCCAAAGAGGACTATGCAACGCTACACACTACACAGACACTTGATACTAGTGGTAAGCCAGATGAAGAGGAAGAGCTTTTAGATGAAATTATACAACGAATCAATGAACGAGTAGGAGGAGATTTTACCGAAAGTGACAGAGTAATAATGGAGACACTCTATAAGAGGACGTACAGAGGAGAAAATGGTGCTAAATTAAGAAAATATGCTAAACATAATGACCCTGAAATGTTTATAAGAAGTATCTTCCCTAATATCTTTGAAAAAACTGCACAAGATTGTTATGTAGAACTAGGGGATTCTTTTGTGAAGCTCTTTGAAGATAAAGATTTTTACAAGCTAGTGATGGAAGAGGTTGGCCAAGTGTTATATAGTGCGTTTAAAGAAGAAGCATGATATCTTTGTAAAACATGTAATACACCACTATGGGGGCAGCAACTAATAGTCTTTTGATCTCGAA
>DGES01000065.1:2991-3203 GCA_002386065.1 Firmicutes bacterium UBA3920 | reverse complement strand
CCTTACTTTCTGACTCTGTTCCAGAGAACAACTTTATTTGCTGGGGAAAGGGTTTATTTGATGTTGACAACCGGTATTTCCTCTTTGTCATATTCCACTAATTCTTTACACAATAGAGCCCTTATATATCCTCTATCTGTAGAAGTTGAATAGATATAAAAGCCTAAGCCATAGTAAAATCTAATCAGGGGCATCATTTTAGATGCTGTATG
>DGES01000065.1:1071-2711 GCA_002386065.1 Firmicutes bacterium UBA3920 | reverse complement strand
ATATATATGCAATATTATCGGGCAGCATTTTATAACGTATGGAACCTAGGGCTTCTCCTTCTAAGTATGCAATAAACACATTATTCTTTTCCATATCTGTCTTTATATCTTCTGGGGTTTCATTTAATGCAGAGACGACATGGGGCATACCTAGGTCCATTGCATACTTTTTAAAGGCCTCTTGTGTTATCTCGTGAATTATGGGAATTTCATCTTCTTCGGCCTTTTTTATAAAAAGATCCACGCTAAATCCTCCTTTCTTGCATGAGTAGTACCATGACTGCCTTTTGAACGTGCAATCTATTTTCAGCCTCGTCAAATACGAGGGAATTGGGTCCATCTATTATGTCCGCTGTAACCTCTTTTCCTCTGTAAGCAGGGAGGCAGTGGAGGAATATAGCATCGGACTTTGCACAAGAAAAAAGTTTTTTATTGACTTGATAGCTGGAGAAGATTTCATCCCTTATATTTTTTTCTTCTTCCTGTCCCATACTTGCCCATACATCTGTATATACTACATCGGCGTCTTTTATTGCATCTATTGGAGAGTTAGTAATCGTGATACTGCACCCAGATATTTTGCTGTTTTCTATCCCCATGTTTATTACAGTATTATTTGGTTCATATCCTTTAGGGCATCCTACAGCTATGTCCATACCTACTTTAGTGCATCCAATTATGAGTGAATTGGCCACATTGTTGCCATCACCGATGTATGCCAATTTCAAACCAGATAATTGCCTCTTTGCCTCATAGATTGTAAGCAGATCAGCCAGTATTTGACACGGATGAAAACTATCCGTGAGACCATTTATTACAGGGACAGTTCCGTGCTCTGCAAGTGCAGCTACATCGCTTTGCTCATATGTCCTTATCATTATTCCATCTACATATCGTGACAATACTTTGGCAGTATCTTCAATGGTTTCTCCTCTACCTATCTGTATGTCATCGCTGCTTAAAAATAGTCCGTATCCTCCCAATTGATGTATCCCAACTTCAAACGAAACACGTGTACGCGTAGAGGATTTTGTAAATATCATGGCTAGAGTTTTACCTTTCAATATGGGATGCGGTATATTCATTTTTTTCATATCTTTAAGCTTTAGTGCAAGGCTGAGAACCTGATATATTTCATCCTTTGAATAGTCCTGCAGGCAAATCAGATGTTCTTGATTAAATGGCTTTTCTGCTTTATAGTTTTCAAGATTTAACATATATATCTACCTCTCTATTTTATTATACGTATGTGATTTCAAGTTAAATACATTACTATTTGTATTTAATGGGCGAATATTATTTTTGTCTCTTATACCCTTTATGGCTTTTAATGCCCATGCAGCAGTACTTAAGCATGTTATACATGGGATATCAAATTCCATTGCTGTCCTTCTTATTAGAAATCCATCTGTCAAAGGATTTTGACCATTTGTAGGGGTGTTTATAACCATATCTATCATTCCATCTTGTATATACATGGGGACTTTTTTCTTTGGTAATAGTTTGATACCATTTAGTTTAGGAGACAGATAACTATATGTGCCTTCGGTGGCATATATGTTATATCCCATATCCATGAGTTCTTTTGCAAGATAAAGGGCCTCTTTCTTTTCCCTATCTGTTATGGATAGAAGTATGCT
>DGES01000065.1:0-874 GCA_002386065.1 Firmicutes bacterium UBA3920 | reverse complement strand
CCTATCCCCATTACTTCACCAGTAGATTTCATCTCTGGCCCCAAAAAAGGGTCTACTTTGCTCAATTTAGCAAATGAGAATACTGGGGCTTTCACAGCGATAAAGTTTGATTCAGTCAGCATACCAGTTGTATAGCCCATATCCTTTAAACTTTGGCCGAGCATTATATTAGTTGCCACAGATACGATTGGTAGGCCAGTTGCCTTGCTCATAAATGGTACAGTACGACTGGCACGGGGATTTACTTCTATTACATATATGTTTTCATATTCATCTACTACAAATTGTATATTAAATAACCCCTTTATATTCAAATTCCGTGCTATAGCTATAGAGTAATCTAGAATCTTATCTTTTACCTTATCAGATAAAGTTTGGGGAGGATATATACCAATGCTATCACCTGAATGTATACCTGCTTTTTCTATGTGTTCCATTATACCTGGGATAATTACATCGTATCCGTCGCATATTCCATCTACTTCTACTTCCTTACCTGTTATATATCTATCGATCAATATATTATGATCGTCAGATATTTCAATGGCCTTATCTAAATAGGATATGAGTTCAGAATCGTTATATACTATTTCCATTGCCCTTCCACCTAATACATATGATGGCCTCACAATCACTGGATAGCCTATGGTTTTTGCAATTTTTAGTGCTTCTTGATGTGTCTTAGCACAACCACCTTTGGGTGTAGGTATATCTAAATTATTTAAGAGTTCAAGAAATAATTCTCTATCTTCTGCCCTGTTTATATTGGATACATCGGTGCCCAATATGTTGACTCCTGCTGCTTTTAAAGGGGCTGCAAGATTTATTGAAGTTTGACCGCCAAACTGCACTATTACTCCTAAGGGTTTTTCCC
>DGES01000023.1:6765-7963 GCA_002386065.1 Firmicutes bacterium UBA3920 | reverse complement strand
AAGATATTGAATGGAGATCAGGTTTTTGACTCAGAAATTCGTAAAATATTAGAAACACTGGGATACAATAATTAAGGAGGGTGAAACTGCTTGTCCAAAGAGGATGTTATTGAAGTTGAAGGCACGGTTGTAGAGGCATTGCCAAATGCCATGTTTAAGGTAGAATTAGAAAATGGGCATGAGATTTTAGCCCATATATCAGGAAAATTACGTATGAATTTTATACGTATACTACCAGGAGATAAAGTGACGGTGGAATTATCACCATATGATTTGACTCGTGGTAGAATTACCTGGCGTGGCAAGTAACTGTAAGGAGGTTGTTTGCGATGAAGGTGAGACCATCTGTTAAGCCTATATGTGAAAAATGTAAGATAATAAGGCGTAAAGGAAGAGTAATGGTAATATGCGAAAATCCAAAGCATAAACAAAAACAAGGATAATTATGAGTTTACGGAGGTGTGAAGATGGCACGTATTGCCGGTGTGGATTTACCTCGAAATAAACGAATAGAGATTGGACTTACCTATATATACGGGATTGGTCGTTCAAAGGCTAGAGAAATTCTAGAGGCGACTGGAATAGATCCTGATATACGGGTAAATGATCTTACAGAGGAAGAGGTAAGTAAACTTAGGGATTATATAGATAAGAATGTAAAGGTAGAAGGTGACCTAAGACGGGAAGTATCTCTAAATATCAAGAGATTGACGGAGATTGGTTGTTATAGAGGTATAAGACATAGAAAAGGTTTGCCTGTAAGGGGGCAAAGTACAAAACAGAATGCCAGGACACGAAAAGGTCCAAGACAAGGCATTAGTGCAAGGAAGAAAAAATAAGGAGGGTAATGAATGGCAAAGCAAAAGGCACGAAGAACAAGAAGACGCCGTGAGAGAAAGAATATAGAACATGGTGCTGCATATATCCATTCCACCTTTAATAACACTATTGTAACTATAACAGATATGTCAGGTAATACGATTTCCTGGTCAAGTGCAGGCTCTTTAGGCTTCAAGGGTTCAAGGAAGAGTACTCCTTTTGCGGCTCAGATGACTGCTGAAGCTGCTGCAAAAGGCGCCATGGAGCATGGCATGAAGACTGTTGATGTATATGTAAAGGGACCAGGTGCAGGACGGGAGGCAGCTATAAGATCATTACAGGCAACAGGATTGGATGTCAATCTTATAAAGGATGTTAC
>DGES01000023.1:4877-6548 GCA_002386065.1 Firmicutes bacterium UBA3920 | reverse complement strand
CCAGTGGCTCCAGGGCAACATGGTCAGTCGAGGAAAAAGGTATCTGAATATGGTCTTCAATTGCGTGAAAAACAGAAGGCCAAGAGGACATATGGTGTAATGGAGAAGCAATTTAGGAATTACTTTAAAAAGGCTGAGCAAATGAGAGGCATTACAGGCGAAAATCTCTTGCAAATGTTAGAGCGGAGATTGGACAATGTAGTATATAGACTTGGATTTGCTTCATCAAGGGCTCAAGCAAGGCAGTTTGTAAGGCATGGGCATATTACTGTAGATGGAAAGCGTGTAAATATTCCGTCTTATTTGGTAAACGCTGGTCAAACTATAGCCGTTGCACAAAAGAGTATGGAAAAGATGGAATACTTTAAAGCTATTAGGGAAGAAGGCGGAAAGACGGTTCCAGAATGGTTACAAGTAGACTTCGATAAAATGGAAGGTGTAGTTTCTAGTCTTCCTGAAAGAGAAGATATAGATACTCCTATCGAAGAGCACTTGATAGTTGAGCTATATTCTAAGTAATAATGTCTATATATAGAATCAGTTGCCCTCGCAAAAAAATAGTATATCAAAAAGATATGGTGAGGAGGGTTATTTGAATGATTGAAATAGAAAAGCCCAGAATAGAGATTGTAGAGACAAGTCCAGATGATACGTATGGAAAATTTGTTGTAGAACCCTTAGAGAGAGGATTTGGATTGACTTTAGGAAATGCACTTAGACGTGTATTACTTTCTTCATTACCTGGTGCTGCTGCTACGTCTGTAAAGATAGATGGCGTACTTCATGAATTTTCTACAATTCCAGGTGTTAAGGAAGATGTGGTTGAGCTTATATTGAACATTAAGGAGCTTGCCATTAAAATGGATGACGAGGAACCGAAAGTAATGACAATAAATGCTCAAGGTGCAGGAGAAGTCAAGGCGGGAGATATAATATGCGATCCCAGTATAGAGATAGTTAATCCAGAACATCATATAGCTACATTGAATGAAGATGCTAAGCTATACATGGAGATAAATGTAGAAAAGGGTAGGGGATATGTCCCGGCTGAACGAAATAAACATGATGACCAACCCATAGGAGTTATCCCCGTTGATTCCCTATTCTCGCCCATTAAAAGGGTAAACTATCATGTTGAAGATACACGTGTAGGTCAGATAACTGACTATGACAAATTGACTTTAGAGGTTTGGACTGACGGAACTATAAAACCTGATGAGGCAGCAAGTTTGGGCGCAAAGATAATAAATGAACATCTAATGTTATTTATAGATCTAACAGAACATGTAAACGATGTAGAGATAATGGTAGAAAAAGAAGAAGATAAAAAGGAAAAAGTACTAGAGATGACAATAGAAGAATTAGATCTTTCAGTACGTTCATATAATTGCTTAAAGCGTGCAGGTATAAATACTGTAGAAGAGCTTATACAGCGAACTGAAGAGGACATGATGAAGGTTAGAAATTTAGGTAAGAAATCTCTTGAAGAAGTAACAAGTAAATTAGCTGAATTAGGTTTGAGCCTTAAAAAGAGCGATGAATAGCAAAGGAGGGATGCGTCTATGGCAGGACATAGAAAACTTAGTAGACCAACTGATCAGAGAAAGGCTCTGCTTCGCAATCAAGTAACTGCCCTTCTTTGGCATGGCAAGATTAAGACTACTGAGGCCC
>DGES01000023.1:1875-4551 GCA_002386065.1 Firmicutes bacterium UBA3920 | reverse complement strand
GGCGAATACGCAGAGCGTATGCGTGAGATTAACTATCATCCCGTTGTGGAGAAATTATTTAGTGAGTATGGACCTAAATACAGGGAGCGTAATGAGGAACAATCTTGTGCAGGTGGTTACACCCGTATAATTAAGTTAGGTCCTCGTAGAGGCGATGGAGCTGAAGAGGTAATTTTAGAGTTGGTATAGGTGTTATTTTAATTGGTCAAGTTAAATGAGGTTGTAATACAATAATAACTTGACCAATTTCTTAGATTAGTATACCAAAGTGTGCTAATGTTTATTCATAAGTGGGGTTAAGTTATACACTTAATCCATATTTTTTATAGGGGAGACGGCTATGGGAACCATAGTAAAGGTGAGAGATGTCTACTTTGAATATATGAATTTTGAAGAGCAAGAAATAGCGGCTTTAGATGGAGTAGATCTAGATGTAGAAAAAGGCGATTTTATAGTTATTATAGGGCACAATGGTTCTGGAAAATCTACTTTGGCCAAGCATATAAATGCTCTATTGAGACCTAGTCGCGGAACGGTATGGGTAAAGGGTATGGATACAAAAGACGATGAAAATTTATGGAAAATAAGACAGACAGCTGGTATGGTCTTTCAAAATCCAGATAACCAACTAGTTGCAACTATTGTAGAAGAAGATGTGGCATTTGGTCCAGAAAATTTAGGCATACCTCCTAAAGAGATTCGTGAAAGAGTAGATAAAGCTCTAGCGGCTGTAGGGATGTCAGATTATGCAGATGCTGCCCCCCATTTTCTATCTGGGGGACAGAAACAGAGGGTGGCAATAGCAGGCGTATTGGCTATGAAACCTGAAGTAATAGTATTAGATGAGCCGACGGCCATGCTCGATCCAGTGGGTAGACGAGAAGTTTTAAATACAGTAAAATATTTAAACAAACATGAGGATATAACTGTAATTCATATAACCCATTTTATGGAAGAAGCTGTGGATGCTGATAGGGTCGTTGTAATGGAAGAAGGCAAGATAATATTAGAAGGTACGCCTAGAGAGGTTTTTAGGCAAGTTACTCTGTTAAAGGAGATAGGATTAGATGTACCTCAGGTGACAGAATTGGCCTATGAACTTAGACGTGAAGGGCTAGATATTCCACCTGATGTGCTGACGGTCGAGGAGATGGTGGATTTATTATGTCAATAAGTGTACAGAATTTAACCCATATATATATGAAAGATACCCCCTTTGAGACTGTGGCAATTAAAGATGTAAATTTTGATATAGAGGATGGGGAGTTTATAGGACTTATTGGGCATACTGGCTCAGGGAAGTCTACCTTAATCCAGCATTTTAATGCATTGCTTAAACCGACTAGTGGGACTATTTTTATAGATGATGTGGACATATTTAAAAAGGAAATTGAATTAAAATCCCTTCGCCAACAAGTTGGTTTAGTATTTCAATATCCTGAATATCAGCTATTTGAGGAAACTGTATATAAAGATATAGCATTTGGGCCAAAGAATTTAAACCTTTCACAAGAAGAAATAGATTTGCGTGTAAGGGAATCTGTGGAACTTGTGGGACTAGATTTTGAACAGATAAAGGATAGATCACCATTTGAGCTTAGTGGTGGACAGCGTAGGCGGGTAGCAATAGCTGGTGTTTTGGCTATGAAACCAAGGATACTTATCTTAGATGAGCCGGCGGCTGGACTTGATCCTAGAGGTAAAAACGAGATATTAAGTCAAATTAAGCTATTACATGAAGAACGTAGACTTACAATTATATTAGTGTCTCACAGCATGGAGGATATTGCGAAATTAGTTGATAGGATTATAGTTATGAATGAGGGCACCATTGCCCTGACAGGTACACCAAAGGAAGTATTTTCCCATGGTGAACTATTGGAAGGGATGGGTCTTGATATACCCCATATTGCAAAACTTATGCATGGATTAAGGGCTAGAGGACTGGATGTACCAGATAATATATATACAATAGAAGAAGCAAAAGAGGCAATATTAAGGTTGAAAAAGGGGGATTATAATGCTTAAAGATATTACAATAGGACAATATTATCCAGGTAGATCTCCCATACATCTTTTAGATCCTCGAGTAAAGATAATAATTACATTCCTATTTATATTTGTGGTTTTTTTTATTAAGAGTTATGTAGGATATGCAATATTATTTGCATATTTGATGCTTATTGTAATATTATCCACCATCCCTCTCAAATTAATATTTAAAAGTTTACGACCTTTGTTATTTGTAATAGTTTTGACATTTGTAATAAATATGTTTTTTACAGTAGGCGAGGAAGTTCTTGTAAGTTTTTGGAGAATTACCATAACAAAGGAAGGTCTCAATCAGGCCATATTTATGGCACTTAGACTTATATTTTTGGTTATGGGTACATCTATATTGACATTGACTACTTCGCCTATAGAGCTTACTGATGGATTAGAATATATATTAAAACCCCTCAAGGTATTTAAATTCCCTGCCCACGAACTGGCTATGATGATGACAATAGCACTTAGATTTATTCCTACTCTTATGGAAGAAACCGATAAGATAATGAAAGCCCAAATGGCAAGGGGAGCAGACTTTGAGACAGGTAATTTAGTTCAAAGGGCCAAGAGTTTAGTACCTCTTTTAGTGCCCCTATTCATAAGTGCATTTAGAAGGGCTGATGAACT
>DGES01000023.1:865-1610 GCA_002386065.1 Firmicutes bacterium UBA3920 | reverse complement strand
GGAACTTCATATTTTGGTTGGCAGCGACAACAAGATGCCATATCGATACAGCAGGTTATAGAAGAGAAGATTTGCGATGTAACAGGTGAAAATGTGTCGGTTATAGGTTCAGGGAGGACAGATAGTGGTGCACATGCAAGGGGACAAGTGGCTAATTTCTATACTAATTCGTCTATCCCGCCAGAAAAGTTTTCTTTTGTGCTAAATACCAAATTGCCTTCAGATATTAGAGTAAAAGAATCTAAAGAAGTTCCCATGGATTTTCATGCACGGTATTGTGCAGTGGCAAAGCGATATACTTATTCCATGGTACTGGATAGGCATGGTATTGCCATTGGAAGGTATTACTACTATAATATAAAGGAAATACTTGACATAGATAATATGATTAGAGGAGCCAGTATATTTCAAGGGACCCATGATTTTAAGGCATTTATGTCGAAGGGCAGCAGTGTAAAAAATACTGTGAGAACTATATACAGTTCTCGTATAATATCTGATCACCCATTTTTATACTTTGATATAGTTGGAAATGGTTTTTTATACAATATGGTTAGAATAATGGTGGGTACTCTCATAGAAATAGGTAGGGGAAAACTTACCTTTCTAGATGCGGCTCAAATAATAAAAAAGGGAGATAGGAGATTAGCAGGACCTACGGCTCCGGCCCACGGATTATGTCTTGAAGATGTATATTATACAGAAGAAGAGTTATTTTCAAATATATTATAATTATTCGATTCAA
>DGES01000023.1:0-582 GCA_002386065.1 Firmicutes bacterium UBA3920 | reverse complement strand
TTAGTGCAAATTAGATCCATTAGCCCCGGATCTTTAGATAAAGTACGAAAGTCCGCTGGTAATTAAATGATTGGCATAAGATAGAGGAGGGAAATATATGAAGACGTATATGGCTAAACCAAATACAGTAGAACGCGATTGGTATGTAGTAGATGCTGAAGGCAAGACATTAGGTAGATTAGCTTCTCAAATAGCTCATATACTTAGGGGTAAACATAAACCCACATACACACCCCATGTTGATACAGGAGATTTTGTTATAGTGATAAATGCAGATAAGATCAAGGTTACGGGTAACAAAGCAGATCAGAAGAAATACTACAGCCATTCAGGTTATCCTGGTGGATTGAAAGAGATGAATTTCAATGAGTTGATGGCTAAACATCCTACCCGAGCTATATATATTGCAGTAAAGGGTATGTTACCTCATAATCGTCTAGGTAGGGCAATGCTTAAAAAATTAAAGGTATATGCAGGACCAGATCATCCACATAGTGCCCAAATGCCTAAAAAACTAGAGATATGAGTATGAAAGGAGGAGGATTAGATGGCTAAGGTACAATATTGGGGAACAGGTAGACG
>DGES01000131.1:9448-10662 GCA_002386065.1 Firmicutes bacterium UBA3920 | reverse complement strand
TACAGATAACCTCACTGGAAAATGTGGATAGGATACTCTTCATCGAAAATAAAGCTAATTACATCGATTACATATTTAACAATGAACATTCCCGTGATTTAATTGTATTTCATGGAGGTTTTTACAGTCCGGTAAAGGGGCTATTCTTTGAAAAACTATATGAGGCTATAAAGGATCAAGATATTGAATGCTATCATTGGAGCGATATAGATCTTGGAGGATTTATGATATTTAATAGGCTCAAAAAATGTATAATTCCATCTCTTAAGCCGTATAAGATGGATGAGATTTCTTTCATGTCTAGACAAGATTTTTGGCAACCCTTTGATGATAGATATGCAACTTCGCTTGCTAAACTTTTGGAAGATAAAGACTATAGTGAGTTTCACAATCTTATAAGATTAATGCTCAATGAAGGGGCATGGTTAGAGCAAGAGGCCTTTTTGGTGAGAGACTAAATCTAGTTAAAGCGTAACATATATCGCAGAAACATTCTAAGTTATGTGTTAACGTGTATATAGAAAACATATAGAAGACTTAAAATATTTTCTGTTAAGCTAACCATAGGTATGTTTATTATCAAGATTCTAAGCAGGGTGTTTTATATGATATGCGTTTTTAGTGGTTATAAATATTAAAAAAAGGAGAGTATGCAAATGCTTAAACGACGGATAATAATAGACACAGATCCTGGCCTCGATGACGCTGCCGCGCTATTTATCGCATGTAGTGCGCCGGAATTAGATATAAAGGCGGTTACTACTGTAGCCGGAAATCAAACACTTGATAAGGTAACGGAAAACGCAAAGAGGATATTAGGTTATTTGAAGAGTTCTAATAGATTTGCAGTGGGGGCACGTGGTCCTTTGATTAGGGAGTTGGAGACGGCGCCTGATGTCCATGGGGATACAGGTTTAGGAACAGTAGTTTTTCCTCATTCGTCCATAGAATTAGATGAGAAAAATGCCTATGAGGTGATATATGAGGAGGCATTGGAGGCGAATGGTGAGTTGGAGATTTTAGCGCTAGGTCCCCTTACCAATATTGCAATGACGATGCTCATCTATCCTGAGATAGAAGGTATGATAAAACATATTACTCTAATGGGAGGTTCATGTTATATAGGCAATTACACTCCTGCTGCAGAATTTAATATATTTGTGGATCCAGAAGCGGCAAAAATAGTTTTTGAATCAGGTATACCCATAACTATG
>DGES01000131.1:7470-9188 GCA_002386065.1 Firmicutes bacterium UBA3920 | reverse complement strand
TCTTGCAAAAGTATCAATAGAGGGAGGCTTTAAAGGGGCTATTATGCACGATCCATTGGCGACGGCGTCTTTAATAGATCCGGGTGTGATAGATACTAGGGAATATTATGTGGCTATAGAGACAAAAGGTGAATATACTAGGGGTAAAACTGTAGTGGATATATATAATGTTACAGGCAGAAAGCCAAATGCACAGGTGGCCATAGATGCAGATAGGCAGAGATTTATAAAGATATTGCAAAAAACTATAAATGTATTAAGTAATGCAGATAACCGTCGCTATAATATGTAAGAAGTGTTTTGAAGAGTATAATCTCAAATGCTATTTAGGGCTTTATTCTATGGAGTACAAAGTGTTTATAAGTTTATATTTTTCATGATTTTAATTCTCGTGGTCTTTCAATTATATTGTTGAAAGTCTATGAGAATTATTTTTATTTATAATGTGCTTAGTATTCTTATATAAATATATTTTGAACAATTATTTGATTTTAATATATATTAAGCCTAAAAAAAATCATTCCCTTCAGCATGGTAATGTAATATTTTCATTGACATGGATAAAGATTTATAAACTGATCGAAGATTCAAAAGAAAGTTGAAATAAAACTTTAAAAAGTTGATGAGAAGAAATGTAGATTGGTTAAAATGATATATATAGGTGATAATATAAAGAGATATTTGGAGGGGTTGCTGTGAAACAAATTTTAATAGGTACTTGTATTCCTGGTGATCGGGCATTGGAATGGATTCCCCATATGATAGATATAGGCTATGAATCTATATCTATAAATTTTCATATGAGTTTAGGAGATGTCAATCTAGAGGAGTTAGCACCCAAGGTCAAAGAAATGCTTGGTGATTCGAGTGTGAAAGTGGGTTCTTTAGGATTTTATTGCAATCCACTGCAATTTAAAGAGCATAAAGCTACGTTGGAACAGGTCATTGATCTGGCTGAGCTGTTTGAAACTGATATTGTCAGTACATTCGCCGGCGCAATTGAGGGCAAAACAGTAGAGGAGGCTATGCCAGTTTTTGGTGAGGTATTTAGAGATTTGACCAAACGAGCTGAGGATAAAAATATAAAAATAGCTATTGAAAATTGTCCCATGGGTGGTAATTGGGAGCGTCCCACTTGTAATATTGCATTTAACCCTAAGGCATGGGAGATGATGTTTAATGAAGTTGATTCTCACAATATAGGATTAGAATGGGAACCTGCCCATCAGATGATTCAATTGATCGATCCCATAACACAGCTTCGCAAGTGGGCACCTAAGATTATCCATGTACATGGGAAGGATGCTACTGTAGATATGGATGCAGTTCGCCGATTAGGTGTATTTGGTGCTCATGAGTTTGCAGTACAGAGGATGCCTGGATTTGGCGACACTAATTGGCGTGATATTTTTTCTATACTTCACACGGTTGGATATGAATCGGATGTATGTGTCGAAGGATATCATGATCCTATCTATTGTGGTGAATGGGAGATGACAGCTCAAATTCATGCACTTAACTATTTAAAGTGGTGCCGAGGAGGAGATTTTGTTCCCAATCCATGGGATAAGTAGTTTAAAAACTCAAAAGAAAGTTGAGACAAGACTAAAAAAAGTTGATGAGAAGATATATGTATCAGGTAAAATAGTATGTAGTAGTATAATAATGTCCTGAGAGATGGAATATATATAAAATCAGGAGGTATAGATTATGAAATT
>DGES01000131.1:5721-7210 GCA_002386065.1 Firmicutes bacterium UBA3920 | reverse complement strand
CAAATTCCATGTATCCTAACTGGGTCACATGTCCTTGGCCTGAAGATTTCTTAAAAATTCTTGATTACCAGTGGAATGATGTACTTATACCCTATTGGGAAAAGGCGGTTAAGTTTGCAAATGAACATGGAGTTACTAGAATAGCCCTTGAGATGCATCCAGGTTTCTGCGTATATAATCCAGAGACACTGCTAAAACTTAGGAATGCAGTAGGTGATACAATTGGAGCAAACTTTGATCCAAGTCATCTATTTTGGCAAGGTATAGACGCTGTAGCAGCTATACGAGAACTGGGTCCTGCAATATATCATTTCCATGCCAAGGATACAAAGATAGATGATATAAATACAAGTATAAATGGGGTATTAGATACTAAGCACTATAGTGATGAAATAAATCGCTCATGGATATTCAGATCCGTTGGTTATGGACATGATTATCAGTTGTGGAAGGATATAGTGAGCAATCTGCGTATGGTAGGCTATGATGATGTATTGAGTATAGAACATGAAGATAGCCTCATGTCAGTAAATGAAGGGCTTACAAAGGCTATTACCTTCCTTCAAGAGGTTATGACATTTGAAGATACAGGTGGAATGTGGTGGGCATAATCAATATGATGTAGAGAGGGGAATGGAAGTGTCCAAAATAGGATTACAACTATATTCTATTAAAGAATTTGCCCAAGAGGATTTTTTAGGTACTATAGAAAAAGTAGGCAAGATTGGCTATGATGGTGTAGAGTTTGCTGGATTTTTTGATACTCCAGCTAGTGATTTAAAAAAGGCATTAGATGATAGTGGTCTTGTTCCATGTGGTAGTCATACAGATATTGCGCTTTTGACAGACAAACTAGATGAGGTTATAGAATACAATTTAGCGATAGGCAATTCATATATAATATGCCCTTTTTTACCTGAGCATATGAGAAATAGCGCCGGCGCTTATAAGAAGGTAGCCCAATTATTTAATGAGATCGGGCAAAAGTGTAAAGATAGTGGAATACAGTTTGGTTATCATAATCATGATTTTGAATTCGAAAAATTTGATAATCAATATGGCTTGGATATTCTGCTATCGAATACCGATCCAGACTTAGTGCAGATGGAGCTTGATACGTTTTGGGTAGAATATACGGATTTAAAAGCTGTAGATTTTATGAAAAAATATCCTAAGCACTTTAAATCCCTCATTCATATAAAAGATATGAAGAGCTTAGACGATAAGACAAATACAGAAGTTGGCAAGGGAATAATAGATTTTGAAGAGATTATAAATATGGCAAAGGATTTAGGAATAAAATGGTATATTGTGGAACAGGAGTTCTTTGATATGCCACAACTTGAGAGCATAAAAGAAAGTCTAGAATATTTGAGGACTATTCTATAGTCTTAAACCCATTGGCCTCTGTCTGTTACCAATAGATAAAAATATTGGTGATAGATAGAGGCTATATCAATTTATTTGAGTTATTACATATCTTAAAACA
>DGES01000131.1:3237-5436 GCA_002386065.1 Firmicutes bacterium UBA3920 | reverse complement strand
TTAGAGAAACTAAGTGGGCTTGATGTTACATCTTATTAGTATATAATGTTATTGAGGAAAGATAAGGAATAGATGAGGAGGTAATATATTTTGATAGTAGGTCTGGATATGGGCGGTACTCACATAGACGCCGTTATCATAGAAGATGGACAGATCATAAACACAGTTAAAAAACCTACTGATAGGGACAATTTATTCAAAGCCATATGGACAACTCTTGAAGAACTTCTATCGGGTTATGATAAATCGAAGATAGAGAGGATTAATTTAAGTACAACAGTTTCCACTAATGCTATTGTAGAAGATAAGACTTCACCGGTAGGAATGATAATTCAAAGTGGTCCAGGTATTAAAGGTGATTTTTTGGCATGCGGTGATGAAAATGTATTTATATCTGGGTATGTGGATCATAGGGGTACAGTGGTTCAGGATATAGATACAGCTGAGGTAAAGAGGGGTCTTGAACTATTTAAAGAAAAGGGCATAGATACCTGTGCAGTAGTAACAAAATTTTCAACTAGAAATCCAAGCCACGAAATTACTGTAAAGGAACTTGCAAAGACACATTTCAATCACGTGACTATGGGACATAGTACATCAGGGAAACTTAACTTTCCCCGTAGAGTATTTACATCTTATTTAAATTCAGCAGTATATGACACGTTTAATGAATTTTCAGACAATATTAAAAAATCCATGGAAAGAGAGGGTATAGATGCACCATTGTTCATATTAAAGGCAGATGGAGGGACTATGAATCTTTCTACAGCTGAGGAAAAACCAGTAGAAACTATATTATCTGGTCCAGCTGCCAGTTTCATGGGTTTAAATGCCATGCTTAGGACAGATAAAGATGCATTGCTTTTAGACATTGGAGGCACTACTACTGACATATTTTTCTTAGCAGATGGAGTGCCTTTGTTCGAACCATTAGGGATAAAGATAGATAAATATAAGACTTTAGTCAGGGCAATATACAGCCATTCCATAGGTCTAGGTGGAGACAGCACTATCCATATAGAAGATGGAAATATGAAAATAGGTCCCAAGAGGGAGGGCAAACCCTATGCATTTGGAGGTCCGAAACCTACACCCACAGATGCAATGATAGTGTTGGGGCTCATAGAAGAAGGAGATAGAGATAGGGCATTTAAGGCAATGAACCAAGTGGCGAATGGATTCAATATGACTGCAGAAAATGCTGCAAATAAAGTTCTTGATGTAATGGGGAACATGATCAAAAACGAAGTAGATAATCTTTTATATGAAATAAATAGCCACCCTGTATATACGGTAAGAGAATTATTATATGGTAAGAAGATAAAACCACAGGTTATAAATGTGATAGGTGGACCTGCAAAGATGTTACAGCCAACCTTGGAGGAGAAGTTTAATATTCCCTGCTATTATCCTGAAAATTATCATATAGCCAATGCAGTAGGGGCAGCTCTTGCCAAGATTACAACTGAGATAACTATGATAGCAGATACTGCAAAGGGCATATTATCGGTTCCTGAATTGGAGGTTTATGAAACAATAGATAAAAACTATACTCTAGACTTAGCAAGAAAGAGGGCAATGGAATTGCTCAAAGAGAGTGCCATCTCACGAGGAGCCAAGGAGGAAGAATTAGAACTTGAAATAGTAGAGGAAAATGTATTCAATATGGTAAGGGGCTTTTTTACAAGTGGACAGAACATCCGTATAAAAGCCCAAGTGAAACCAGGACTTATTCAGGAACTTAGGGGTGATAGATTTGTTTAAAGCTAAAAACAAATTAGGACTTGTGTTCTTTCCTGCATTTGATTGGGCGATTAGTTCTACCCATCCAGAGCGTGAGGAGAGACTTCTATATACGCAAGATCAACTATTTGAGGAGGGCATAGAAGACATAGAGGGTATCCATTTTTATAATCCTATTATAGCAGAAGAAGAGGATATACAGAGGGTACATTTCTGTGTTCCTGATGTGAAGTCGAGGCTTACCCAATCTCATTTTATATCAACTGGAGGAGCGATAAGGGCATCTCAAGCAGTGATGGATGGCGAAACTGATAAAGCATTTGCATTAGTTCGTCCACCAGGTCATCATGCCCATAGGGTTGTATATGGGGATAGGGGTTTTTGTATAGTCAATATCGAGGCAATAATGATTGAAAAGATGAGGAGGGAATATGGAGATCTCCGTGTGGCTATTGT
>DGES01000131.1:2662-2934 GCA_002386065.1 Firmicutes bacterium UBA3920 | reverse complement strand
GGTCCTAATGCCTATGGATATAATATAAATATTCCACTTCCACCAGGAACAGGTGATGAAGGCTTTTTATATGTATTAGACAATGTAGTTTTGCCCATATTAGAGGAATATAAGCCAGATATTATAATAAATTCTGCAGGACAAGACAATCACTATACAGATCCAATTACAAATATGAATTTTACAGCACAAGGATATGCAGAGCTAAATCATAGATTAGATCCAGATATTGCAGTCTTAGAAGGGGGATACTCCATAGAAGGTGCTTTGCC
>DGES01000131.1:0-2420 GCA_002386065.1 Firmicutes bacterium UBA3920 | reverse complement strand
ATGGAGCCAGATTATGATGAAAGTAAACTAAGACAGTCAAGGCGAATTAGTGAACATGTAAAATATCTGTCAGATACGGTATATGATAGGTGGAAGAACCGACATGAACTTAGACAACGTGAATTAAAGGATGCAGAGGTTATAGAGAGAAGTCGAGAGATATTTTACGATACAGACAGGATATTAGAAGCTCAAACCCAACAATTTAAAGTATGTGAAAACTGCTCTGGACTTAATACTATTAGTTCTCAAAGTAGCACAGGTTATAATATATTTGCCATAACAATTCCAAGGGATGCATGTTCTAAATGTATAGATGAAGGGTATAGATTATACAGAAATACTCCATCTGGGAACTATTCACATATATATCTTCAAGATAGGGTTAATGATGAGTTTAAGACAAGATAAAAAAGCTATGAGACTTGAGGAATATAATTATTAATAAAGTAAGGAATATAATTAGGAAGGTTGTGAGATTTGGAAGGTTATTTTTCCAAAGATATTATGAAGAACCGAACTGAAAAGAAAATTCCTAAGTTAGGTCAGTTGGCATGGGAAATTGAAGAACAACTAAAACAGATATTGCATAAGGATGAAGAAGTGGTAATGTCCATACCAGCTGACTTAAATCTCGATGGATATTTTGATAACTGTGCATTGATTATAACAGATCAAAGGTTAATATCCTTTGATCCCAACCATAAGGATGGTATTTTTCAAATATCATTAGAAGATGTGGAAGATGTCTCTATTAGAGACATGTATGGTAATGGAATATTCGAGATAACAACTCAGGATAAGACTATAGAATTAAATCGCTATACAAGAACATTTTCAGGTTCATTCAAAGATGCATGTGACTATATATTAATGGTGCTAAAGGGCGAAAGCGATATGTATTTTGATGTAGGATATGAGAAGAGTAATCGCTGCCCAGAGTGCGGCAGAGTGTTGCCAAGGCGTTCTGGAGTGTGTCCTAATTGTGTAGATAAAAAAGGTGTATTGATGAGGCTACTTGGGTATGTAAAACCATATTTGGGTATAACCATTGTAGGAATAATATGTTCTATAGCAGTTGCTGTAATAAACTTGATACCACCATATCTAACTAAGACGTTAGTAGATGAAGTTGTATATACGAAGGATCTACAATTTTTGAAACAGATTATATTATGGCTCTTTGTCGTGTATTTAGCTCAGGCTGCATTTGGTGGTTTGAGGGTATATCTTCTGCGCTATCTCTCTAGCCATATAGTATTCGATATTAGGCAAGAAGCATTCAAAAAAGCCCAATATCTTACAGTTAGTTATTATGACAAACGCAGTACAGGTTCAATTATGTCTAGGATAAATAGTGATACTAGACAGCTTCAAGGTTTTATAATACAGGCGACTCAAGAGATGTTAGTACAGATTATTACACTTGTAGGTATTGCCGTCATAATGTTTTCCATGCATTGGCAACTTGCGGCTTTAACATTGTGTCCTGTTCCCATAATAATATTTATATCCAAGAAGTTTTCAGATAAAATTCATCCAATCTACCATAGGGTATGGCGCCGGCGCTCTAAGATGAATGAGGTATTGAGCGAGACAGTTCCAGGGGTTAGAGTTATAAAGGCATTTACAGGTGAAGATAGGGCTATAGATGAATATACAGCTCGAGGGGAAGATCTGTTAGATGAACAGCTTCGGGTAGCACGTATAAATAGTAAATTCAATCCTGCTATAGGTTTTTTGGTTGCCATGGGTAGCTTATTGATATGGGGTCTAGGAGGTTATTGGGTAATTACACAAACAGGCAATCTAACGTTAGGGACTTTGGTTGCCTTTATAGGATATATGGGTCAATTCTATGGTCCAGTTGAATTTCTTGCTAGAATGAATGATGCAGTACAACAGGCAGCAACATCTGCAGAGAGAGTATTTGAGATAATAGATGCAGTACCTGAGCCTAATATAGATGATGGCATAGTATTAGAAGATGTAAAGGGTGAAGTAGAGTTTCAAAATGTGAGCTTTTATTATGACAAAGGTCAAGATGTATTAAAGAATATAAATCTCAAGATAGAACCAGGTGAAACCATTGGTCTTGTAGGCGAAACAGGATCTGGTAAATCTACAATTGCCAACCTATTGATAGGATACTATACCCCTACAGAAGGCAAGATTTTAATAGATGGAATAGATATAACAGAAATAAATATACGTTCATTGCGGGAGCATATGGGTATAGTACTACAGGAGCCCTTTTTATTTAGGGATACTATTGAAAATAATATAGCCTATGGTAGACCTGGTGCTTCTGTAGAACAGGTTATAGAGGCTGCTAAGATTGCAAATGCCCACAACTTTATAACTAGATTTCCAGATGCTTATGATACTCACCTAGGAGAGAGGGGGATAGGTCTTTCAGG
>DGES01000041.1:4644-6608 GCA_002386065.1 Firmicutes bacterium UBA3920 | reverse complement strand
AGATGTGTATAAGAGACAGCTTTTAGCATCCTTCAGATATTTCTCTGGAGGATGTTTATTTTTGAGATAATGTAATTCTAAGTAGAAGTAAAAATACTACCTGAAATTGGGTTTATACTTTATTATTGACACTTGAAATGAGATATGATAAATTATATTAGTGCTACTATGGGATATAGCATATTTTCCAAATAAATTATTATCCAGCGTGTTAAGAGAGGTGTAGAGCATGAGGACTAAAGTTGTTCTAGCGTGTGAAGAATGTAAGCAGCGCAACTACAATACTATGAAGAACAAACAAAACGACCCTGATAGGCTTGAACTTAAAAAATATTGTAAATTTTGTAAAAAACATACCGTTCATAAAGAAACAAGATAGTCTTGCTTAAGTCAACGAGCTTATGATAAGGATGTGAGGTGTATGGCGAAGGAAAAGCCTGTAAAGCAGGAAAAGGGTAAGGCAGCAGTTAAAAACGGGAAAAATAAAGCTAAAAAGAATAGGGTGAGAAATTTCTTTCGAGAAGTCTCATCTGAAATGAAAAAGGTATCCTGGCCAAATAAAAAGGAGCTACTCAACTATACAGGCGTGGTGATTGCATTTATTTTGATAGTCGCTATTATAGTTGGTGCTATTGATTTTTTCTTGGGGAAACTGTTAGAAATAATCATTGGATAAAGGAGGCAGGGTCAGGTAAAAGGCTGACCCTTGGTTTATGTCTAATAATGAAAATGGAAATGTAGAGCCAAAATGGTATGTCATACACACCTATTCTGGATACGAAAATAAGGTCAAGGCAAACCTGGATAAGACTATAGAAAATCGGAATCTAGAAGATTTAGTATTTGATGTACAAGTGCCTATGGAAGATCATATAGAAGTAAAAGACGGAAAAAAACGAATTGTAAAGCGGAAAATATATCCAGGGTATGTACTTGTGAAGATGATAATGACGGATGAATCATGGTATATCATTCGCAATACCCGTGGAGTTACCGGTTTTGTGGGACCAGGTTCTAAGCCAATTCCATTAACTGATGAAGAAGTCAGGAAAATGGGAGTGGAAGATATACCAATAAAACTGGATGCTGAAGTAGGAGATAATGTTCGTGTCATTTCAGGACCGCTGGAGAATTTTATAGGAGTTATAGAAGAGATCTTTCCTGAAAAGCAGAAAGTGAGGGTATTGGTTTCTATGTTTGGGAGGGATACCCCAGTTGAATTGCAATTTGATCAGATACAGAAAATATAGTTGATTTACTGACCGTGGAAATTTTATGAGGAGGTGTTAGGGAATATGGCAAAAAAGGTTGCTGGAGTTATAAAACTTCAAATTCCTGCTGGAAAGGCAACACCGGCACCACCGGTAGGGCCAGCACTAGGTCAGCATGGAATAGATATAATGGGTTTTTGTAAAGAATTCAATGAGAGGACTGCCAAACAGGGAGGACTCATAATTCCTGTGATTATAACAGTATTTCAGGATAGATCATTTACATTTATTACAAAGACCCCCCCCGCATCAATACTGCTTAAAAAAGCAGCCGGCATAGATAAAGGCTCTGGAGAACCAGATAAGGTAAAGGTCGCAAAAGTTACCAAAGAACAGGTTCGTGAGATTGCTGAGCTTAAAATGCCCGATTTAAATGCAGCTAGTATAGAGGCCGCTATGAGTATGGTGGCTGGTACGGCACGGAGTATGGGAATAACCGTAGAGTAATATATAAAAGTGGGAGGCCTATGGTCAATATTACCACAAGGAGGATGTAAATATGAAGAGAGGTAAGAGATATCAAGAGAGTTTAGCTCTCGTAGATCGTACTGCTTTATATGAGCCAGAGGAAGGCATTGCACTTGTAAAAAAGACGGCGAAAGCAAACTTTGATGAAACGATAGAGGTTTCTGTTAGATTGAATGTGGATCCTAAACATGCCGATCAGCAAGTGAGGGGTGCTGTTGTATTGCC
>DGES01000041.1:3639-4447 GCA_002386065.1 Firmicutes bacterium UBA3920 | reverse complement strand
GCAGCTGAAGCAAAGGAGGCCGGCGCAGATTACGTTGGTGCAGAAGATTTAGCACAAAAGATAGAACAAGAGAACTGGCTTGATTTTGACGTGTGCGTTGCAACTCCAGATATGATGGGGGTTGTGGGTCGTTTAGGTAGGATACTTGGACCACGAGGTCTTATGCCGAATCCCAAGTCAGGTACAGTGACTATGGATGTAAAAAAAGCGGTTGAAGAGCTTAAAGCTGGTAAGATTGAGTTTAGGGTAGATAAATCAGGTATAATACATGCACCAATTGGAAAGGCTTCTTTTGAAGAACAAGAACTACTCGAAAATTTAAATGTGCTTATGGATGCAATAATAAAAGCGAGACCACAGTCAGTAAAGGGAGGCTACATAAAAAGTGTAGTCATCTCAAGTACTATGGGTCCAGGAATAAAGCTCAATCCTATAAGATTCTATAAGTAAAGGGATAATAGCTTATACTTTTTAAGTTAGAATATTAATTTGACAAAGAGAAGATATAATAGTAGAGTTTACAAGTAAAAATGGATTTATAATATTAGCCGTAGACAGTAGGTGTATACCCAGTAGTATACTTAAATCGTAAGGGCCTACCGAGGTTAAGAAGGTATGGACAACTGTGCCCTCTTACCTATAAACGGTGGGAGGGATTTATTAATTTTATAGTAAAAAAAGGAGGTGCTGCTTACATGCCGGTTAGGGAAGAAAAAGTTAAAGTAGTGGAAGAGATAAAAGAAAAACTTTCTTCAGCTAGTTCTGCTGTTTTAGTAGACTATAAGGGTATTACCGTTGAGGAAGCTAA
>DGES01000041.1:1845-3410 GCA_002386065.1 Firmicutes bacterium UBA3920 | reverse complement strand
GCAGAGGAATTAGGCCTAGGTGATTTAAAATCTCATCTTACAGGGCCTACAGCTATCGCTTTTGGCATGGAAGATCCAGTTGCGCCAGCTAAAATAGTTGCTTCACATATAGATGAATTCAAAAAGATGGAATTTAAAGCAGGTATTCTAGAAGGTGAAATAATAGACAAGGAAGCCGTAGAGGCATTGTCAAAGCTTCCATCCAAGGAGGAGCTCATAGGGAAAATGCTTGGCAGCTTGAATGCTCCAATATATGGTTTGGCAAATGTATTGTCTGGGACAATACGTTCGCTGGTATATGCTCTCAATGCAATTGCTGAGCAAAAAAAAGAGGAAGAAGCTTAAATTTTCATGTAAGGTTTGAGATTAACAATTAAAACAAAATTAAATAATAATCAGGAGGTAAATGTAAAATGGATAGACAAGAAATTTTAGATGCTATAAAGAACATGACTGTTCTAGAATTATCAGAACTTGTAAAAGATTTGGAAGAGGAGTTTGGAGTAAGTGCTGCTGCACCTGTAGCTGTTGCTGCTGCACCTGCTGAAGGTGGCGGTGCTGCAGAAGAAGAAAAGACAGAATTTGATGTTGTATTGACAGAAGTAGGTCAAGAGAAGATCAAGGTTATTAAGACTGTAAGGGAAGTGACAAATCTTGGTCTAAAAGAGGCAAAAGAGCTAGTTGATAATGCTCCAAAGGCAATAAAAGAAGGTGTTAGCAAGGAAGAAGCAGAAGAGCTTAAGGCTAAATTTGAAGAAGTTGGAGCTACAGTAGAACTTAAATAATTGACTAATTAAAAATAGAAAAATAGAAGGATAGGCATATAGATTACCTATCCTTCTATTTTTCTATCAAATTTATTTAACTTAATTTTCAAAAAATGTTGCATTTAATATTGCAATTTAGATACAAATAACCCCATAAAAAATCTTTTTAAAACAGTTGACAAGTTTAAAAGATTGTGTTAGTATTATAAATTGCATTAGCATAAGTGTGCGGATGTAATTAAGGTTAACTTTCACAACAATTTATATTTAATATAGGATATATTGTATATATATTCTATCATAAAACATTCCACATGCAAAGGGGTATAGTGAAAAAAGTATATAAATGCCAATAAATGGGTACAATAATTTTATATCCAAATGTATGTATGCCAGTATTCCAAAAAAGCTCTGGGAATGGGAGCTTTTTGGCTTTTTTATTTATTTTAATGACTTGAGGGGTGAATTATAGATGGTGCATCCGGTTGAGACAGAAAAGAGAGTTAGAATGAGTTATTCTAGGATAAAAGAAGTTTTGGAGATGCCTAACCTCATTGAGATTCAAAAAAAATCATATGAATGGTTTTTAGAAGAAGGAATCAAGGAGGTATTTGAGGACATTTCTCCTATTACAGATTATACTGAGACTCTCGTATTGGAATTTGTTAGTTACAAGCTAGAGGATGAACCTAAATATTCGGTAGCAGAAAGTAAGGAAAGAGATGTGTCATATTCTGCACCACTTAAAGCTAGGGTGAGGCTTATAAACAGAGACACAGGGGAAGTAAAAGAACAAGA
>DGES01000041.1:0-1517 GCA_002386065.1 Firmicutes bacterium UBA3920 | reverse complement strand
TAATAGATCTATTAGGTGAAGATGAAAGGCTTTCCGCAACTTTGGAGAAGGATAATACCTCATCAGCAGAAGAGGGATTGTTAGAAGTCTATAAGAGGTTAAGGCCAGGAGAGCCTCCGACAATTGAAAGTGCAAATCAGCTTATAAATACTCTATTTTTTGATGCAAAACGTTATGATTTGGCTAGAGTGGGTCGTTATAAGTTTAATAAAAAACTAGGTATTAGTGGAAGAATAGTGGATACCGTAGTAGCTGAAGATATTATCGATCCAAATACAAACAAGATAATATTGAAAGCAGGTTCTAAGATAGACAGGGAGACTGCTAAGGACATACAAAATCGGGGAGTAAATAGTGTGTCTATCCAGTTGGAAGATGGGAAAGTTATAAAAGTGGTAGGTAATAATTTTGTAGATGCATCCTACTACTTAGATTTCGATCCTATAGAAGCAGATATAAATGAAAAGGTCCATTATCCTACTTTAAAAGAGATATTAGATCAAGGACTAGAGGGCGAAGAACTAAAAGGTGCATTAAAGGATAATAAGGACAGATTGATACCCAAACATATATTAGTTGATGACATAGTTGCATCTATAAGTTATATATTTAACATTGCTCATGGAGTAGGCTATGTTGACGACATTGATCATTTAGGGAATAGAAGGCTTAGATCCGTTGGGGAACTGTTGCAAAATCAATTTCGCATAGGACTTTCACGAATGGAAAGAGTAGTAAAAGAACGCATGACAATACAGGATGTGGATGTAGTTACCCCACAAGCTCTTATAAATGTAAGGCCTGTTGTTGCAGCTATAAAAGAGTTTTTCGGAAGCAGTCAGCTATCCCAGTTTATGGATCAGACAAACCCCCTGGCTGAACTCACACATAAGAGACGATTAAGTGCATTGGGACCAGGAGGATTGAGCCGAGATAGGGCAGGTTTTGAGGTTAGAGACGTTCATTATTCCCATTATGGGCGTATTTGTCCCATTGAAACACCTGAGGGTCCTAATATAGGGCTTATAAACAGCTTAAGTACTTATGCACGTGTAAACGAATATGGATTTATTGAAGCACCATATAGACGTGTTGATAAGGAAAAAGGTATAGTTACGGACGAGATTGTCTATATGACAGCTGATGAAGAAGATGAATATACAATAGCTCAAGCTAATGAACCATTAGATGAAGAAGGACACTTTATAGATGATAGAGTAATGGCTAGAACTAGAGATATAATACATGAAGTTCCCAAAGACAGAGTAGACTTTATGGACGTTTCACCGAAACAGCTAGTTTCTGTAGCTACAGCCATGATACCTTTTCTTGAGAATGACGATGCCAATCGTGCTCTAATGGGAGCAAATATGCAAAGACAAGGGGTACCTCTTTTAAAGTCAGAGGCTCCTATTGTAGGAACAGGTATTGAGTATAAGGCAGCAAAGGACTCAGGAGTAGTTGTACTTGCAAAGGAAAGTGGCGTGGTAACCAAGATCTGTCTCTTATACACATCT
>DGES01000016.1:1583-3166 GCA_002386065.1 Firmicutes bacterium UBA3920 | reverse complement strand
TCATTTTCATCATTATTTGCCTCCGTACTGAATAATGGTATATGCTCCCGTCTTGTTTGAACTTTGCTGTAACACACCGCTCCAAAACCTAACCGCCTTGATTCCGGGTTTTTTAATCTACGCCCACACCTTAGTGACGACTCCTCGGACTAAAGTCCGAGGCTTCTCGGTTCATCTACGGCGTCCTAGCTCAAGAATTCTTTATTTACTCATCTATTAATTCCTCTAAATCCTGCTGAATATAGTATAATTCTGTCTCAAAACACTCTACAAGTTCCTTGATGGTAGTTATCTCCTCTAGTGTAGGATCGTAAGTAAGTGAATGTATATAATCAGTCAGATAATCCATTTCGTGAAATAACTGCATTAACTCTAAAAGACGCTTAAGATCTTTGTTGCCTTCGTATACTTTCACAGTTTCGTTACCTTTAAATAATGTCATTTTAATTAAAACTCCCTTCTGTCAACCTTGTAGTAGGGTCCATGTTGTGAAATATATCCCGCATCGCGAAGTTCTTGAAGATTTTTTCGAATTTGTTTTGTCGTGTATTTACCTTAAAGTTATCATCTAAAAAATAAACGGCTTTTACGATTTCGAATTCCATTCCTGATATACTCTCCATTTTAACCTTTCGTATTTGCCATAAGCAACTAACTCTCTTACTCTAAATTGCTCCATAGCTTCTTCTAAAGTATCATATTTTCCTCGGATAGAATAGTCTGCTAAATAATACTTTCCATCTTTTAAAAACACACACGTTGCATGTCCACTTTTTAATCGCCCCTTGTCATATAAAAGTATCTTCCATACTGGATATTTTCTTTCTTTTGCCCACCAAAACCACATGCTGGCAAAATCAGAACAATCTCTCCCAAACTTTAAATCAAGAAAGAAATAATCAGGCTCTTGGATGGTATAATCAATAAAGCCACCTAACGGATCTGCTTTGTAAGGGAAGTTGTTAATAAAATCACTAAACGCATCCATGTTAAAGTCTTTTATGGATTCCCAGACATCTGGCAGTTCATCACTGTGAATAGTTTTTCTTATAATCCAATAAATCAATGGAGAAATATATCTCCTATAAAACACTCCCCAAGCTAACACTTTTATCAACTCCATTTTCACCATATGTCTGTAAGTTTCTTCCAAGGATATTCGCTTCCTCTAGTAGAGGTTCAATTTCGCTATAATTATTAAAAACAGCAAAGTTGTGTTTGTACTTTTCTAAAGCTCCTTCTGTAGCATCGTACTCAAACTCAGGATTGTACCCTTGTCTTTTCTTCCTATACTCTACATCAGAACATACCTTTACAGAAATAGCTCCCATTTCACAAAGTATCTCATATTCTTTTGGTAGTCTCACATCAGGGATAACTATTTTATTTTTGTCTTCTGGGATGGTTCTCAAAAGATACTCTAACCATACTCCTGACCGTATCTCTCTCATTTTTTGTCCAATCTCTATCAACAAACCTCTATCCTTTTCTTCCATGAAAAATAAATCCTTGGCGACATCTTTGATCTTGTCTGCAATAGCAATTTTATAAAAACCAAAGTGTTCTACAAGATAATCTGCTAC
>DGES01000016.1:0-1402 GCA_002386065.1 Firmicutes bacterium UBA3920 | reverse complement strand
TCAGTGAGTTTTCTCCCGCACATCGGACAGTATTCGACTTTCAGAATGCCCATAATCTTCAGTTCGGTGCCAGAATACCATTCATAATGCAAAACAATATCTTTTCCGTGCTTTTCAAGCCTTGTATGAGCTTGACTTTCGAAAGGGGGGTTACAAAAAGTGCATTTACTCATTTTTTACACTCTCCTTTTGTCTACCAAATACATGTTTTTGTGTTTTGTCAGCTATGTTGTAGATATCATGTAATCTCTTGAGAGAAAGATCTAATAATTCTTCTTCTGTTTTTTCTTGGACAATACAGCCGAGCTTAATTGCGCTTAAAGCTAAATCCACCGCCTTGAACCTCTCCTCGTCCTTGATGCGACTGTATCTTTCGAAAATAGCAACCCCTAGTGACACAAGTGTAATAACCAACAAATAAATAACCGATACTGGCACTCTATCTCCTCCACAATCAATCAATCAATCGCTTTCCCAAGTGTTCTCTAGAAGATGATAACACTCTTCATCAACACACTCCATGCTACAATAAATCTTATTTCCATACTCAATCCAATCATCTGTTATCTTTTCACACCAACAACATTGTTCAAAATAAGTAGTATTTAACATTTTTCACCCAACTCTTATTCAAGGGACTTGCTGAAACAGGTGCATAATACGAGCCAAGATAGTGAATAAAGTCATTTTGCACATCAGGAGGATTTTTATCAAAATATTTTTGTTGCAAATTATGTTTGTGAATATAATTTTCCCAATAATAAAAGACAGTGGCAATAGTAACTATTCGATAATACTCTTTAGAACCTACCCTTGGAGAAAAATCTGCTTGTAAAAGCTCAAATAGATACTGGGTTCTTGTATTTGCGAAATGTCTACTGCCACTGTCATGGAAGCTTGTTGCACCATAAGGAACTCTGGCTTTTTCGCCACCTTCGGCTATATAAATAGCTTGCACCAAATTTTCAAAACTTGCAACATGTCTGTTTAAATTTCTTTCTGTAATATAGTATGTTCGTTCAGGGATAATGATTTCATCCCCTGTTACGATTAAGCTGTTTGTTAAATTGTTTTTGCGCATAAGATCTAGTCTACTTACACCATAAAGGTTAGCGATACTCCAAATTGAATCACCACTCTTCACGATGTGGACTTCTTCTGGAAAAATATCAGGATCATCACTAAAAATACCAACCTTTGGTTTTGCATATGTAGTTATAATCTGATTGTCTGCTAGTGTTACTACAAACACTAAAATTATCGTTATAACTAAAAGTAAGGTGAATAAAACTCTTTTCACTTTAACCTCCGTGCTACTAAAATATATAACAAAAGTCTTGAAAACTAAGAGCTTCATCTGTCCACAGAAATTATCGTTCGTTGACACTCCCCATGACTAAAG
>DGES01000133.1:1054-5629 GCA_002386065.1 Firmicutes bacterium UBA3920 | reverse complement strand
CCCGTCACCGATGCCACCCAGCATTGTAAAGAAATAATAGACAACACCCTTCAAATATATGGCTAAAAGGCATTCACTTTACATAACGGTAAGACATATATTGCCTGCGCTCATGGAAATGCCGTCTACCGGAAGTTCGAGTCGGTACGTTACATTCGTATGCCGAAGCTCCTAGATGAATTGAATGTGTCCAAAGCATGCGGTGAACTCAAGAAGGTCATTAAAGCCTACCAGAAGGTCGATCTGCTGATTTTGGATGAACGGTTGATCCGTTGCTTGGCTCCTCAAGAGTCCTATGACCTGCCGTAAATCATCGAGGCTAGATGTAAGCATGGTTCAATGATTTTCTGTACGCAGTACAAAACACAGGGCTGGTACCAACGCATTAACCCTGATCCTGAGAATGACAGCCCTATCTCAAAGGCGATTATGGACCGAATTATTCACAATGCATACGAAGTAATGATCTCAGGCAAGATCTCTATGCGACAACGCTATGGATTGGATGCTCCTGCGGATATGTAAGCTCCTACGCTTATGTTCCATATTCTGCCATAAGTAGTAGCCGACTACTTACAGCAGACTGGCCTATTTCCCCCGTGTAGTTGACCGACTTGCTCCGGAATTTGCATGCCAGATGTAGAACTGCCGGTTTAGATCGATTATGTCAGTAAACTTGAGTCCCTGCCAAAAGTTTTGCTTGACGTACTTTACGCCAAATTCTACTTTCCCTTTGGTCATTGGACGTCGAACCCGGCATCGGCGAGGCTTAAAGCCATAATAACGTGCAAAATCCAGAAAGTCTTTATTGAATGCATCTTCGCCTTCAGCCTTAAAATCCGTTACCATAGTGGTCATATTATCATAGAGTATCTCTTGTGGTATCCCTCCGATCTTGGCAAATGCGTTTTCATGGCATGCAATAAGGTCTTTAAACTTGGTGCTTACAGTGAATTCGCCCACTATTGGCGAGCAAAGGAGTGGCGATATGGTTTATAAGTGTGTGCCAGAAATAGAAAACGTGACGGCACCAATCGGATAATGGCAAAAAGATGCCGTACAGGATGCTCAGATATGCGTTATAAATTATCGAAAAGTACGATTTACCAATTTATCAGGCTGTAATATATGGGTAAGAACCGAGTCAATATGGAATATATGATCTATATGCATTGCTCTCACTGATGGATAAGGACAGTGCAGGAAGAGGAAGGACGAAATAGGTAATTAATGCATATAAAAAATGGGCCCGACCAGTTATTAAACAGCCGGACCCTTTTGTATTGAGTAATAGCAAAATTGTACATTGACTCTTCTCAGATTTTAGTATTTTTAAAAATATATAAACAATAAAACATTAGCAATACACTAACTGTAACATATATCCATAAACCGTATGATGTCCAAGATAATTTATAATCAGAGAAATCTATGAATAACCATTCACAGTATAACATAAGTATAACAGAACCAACTTGCAAAAAAATGCGAATAATATTATGTCTAAACTTCATCCAGGTTCCTGCGAAAAATATAAGTACAGCTATTAAAAAAATCGCTTTAGAATTAATCGGAGCGGCCCAGCCATTTCGAACTGTAATTCCTTTGACTTCATAAAACTGCAGAAACCTTAAAAAAAACGTTAAAACCATAACACATGTAGGAAAAATCTTTTCCCATATGAGTTTATGCTTATCTTCTAACTCGTCCATACTGGATCTATGTCAATACTTTGGACAAAAATTTAAGTTTTCTGGTGATTCCCCGCCACCCTTGACAAACCATTCATAAATGCTTTGAAATTTTCACCCGAAGGCGACAAACTCAAAGCAAGCTATAATATTTTGCCTTCGTGATGGGCATTGTAGCATTTATTCATTAGTTTATCAAGGACAAGCCCTGCGGGTGGCTAGCGTTCCCTCAGACTCAAAATCTAAAGCAAGCTATGATACCCTGCACAAGTTTTCATATGCATCTGGGCTCATGTAATTAATTGATGAATGAATCCTTTTTCTATTATAAAACCCTTCTATATATTGAAATAATACTATACTTGCATGTTTGTAATCTATAAATGTATTTAAATATACGCATTCTTTTTTAAGTATTGCATGAAAACTTTCTATACAAGCATTGTCATAGGGACAACCTTTAGCACTATATGATAATCTAAATTCCTTTGTTTCTACTGCTTTACGATATTCTTTTGATGTATATTGTGAACCTCTATCTGAATGTATAATTAGACCTTTACTAGGTTTTTGGGTAGTAATTGCATTATTTAATGCCCTTAGTACTAAGGAGGTATCCATGGTCTTTGAAAAACTATATCCCACTATTTTTTGAGTATGCAAATCTAAGATAGATGCTAAATAAGTCCATCCATCTTTTTGAGTATGGATATATGTAATATCAGCTACCCATTTTTCGTTTATTTTCGTGGTGCTAAAGTCCCTATTTAAGAGGTTTTCACCCTCTTCGTAAACCCTTTTAGTGGAATTTGGATTATATTTTTTAACTACAATAGATCTAATACCTAATTTTTTCATATGTCTCTGAACCCTTTTGATGCTGATATTTTTATAACCTTTCTCCTTCAATTTTTCACGGATTTTGGGGGCGCCATAGACCTTATTGCTTTCATTATATATTTCTAAAATATCTTCTTGTAGTTTTTTATTTACCTTTTCCCACTTGTTTTCAGGTTTCTCTTTTTGTTTGTCATAATAGGTACTTCTTGGGTAATCTAGTACCTTACACATAGTATCTATGCTGTGTGTATCAGAATTATCTTTTATTATTTCATATATCTCATCAGGATTTACTTGATGGCGAATATAGCCATAGCTTTTTTTAATATTTCATTTTCCTCCTTGAGCCTTGCATTCTCCTTTTTAATCTTTAGAATTTCTTCCAGATTTGTAGTGTTTCCTTCTACTTCAATTGGGGCTTTCTTATTTACCCAGCCTCGTATTGTGCTTTGGCTTAGGCTATATTCGTCCGCTACTTCCTTAACTGGCTTTCCTGATAATACTAATTCTGCAATCATTGTTTTAAATTCATCTGTATAAGTTTTCCTCTTAGACATTTATGGACACTTCCTTCCTTAAAGTTTAGTATATAGAAAACCTTATTTTGTGTCCATACTTATATACTAACATCATACTTTCCGCCCTCACTTCCTATAGTATCCCATCCGTTAGTAGATGAAGATGCCCAAGCATTGTAATTTGATGTATGTTGCACTACTCTATAATCGTAATATCCATTTGTATTTGTACTTTTTTTATCTGTTACAAAACCCATATGGTTCCAATCACCATCATTTTCATAATCTGCGGCAATAAAATTGCCTTTAGCAATATTACTTGTAAATAACGAATGATTTGTTGTAGAGTACCCTACTCCCATATATTTTGCAAAAGTATCTGCCCTTATCCAAGAAATAGAATGTTTGTGGCTAGTGATAAATAATACTTTTGATTTTTTATGCCACCATCCCTTTGCTTCATCATTATACACTACTTGAGCCACACCACCGTTTTCTAAAATCTGTGACGTGAAGTTAGTACAATCTGCTGAAAGTTTATCGTAATCACTTGTATTGGGTGATACTGCATATTTTGTTGCATACGCGACACCATTATTAATATTAAATCCTAAAGCTTTTGAAGAAGTAAGAGACTGTTTGTTGTTTAAAGAGCCTGATTGCTGACTTAATGTAACATATGAATCATATGGTAATAATTCTAAGATGTCAATGTTCTGTGCCACGTCTACTGTAGTTGCAACTGAATTTACAAGAGATATTATTTCGACATTTTTTCTTCATTCTCATAAATATCGAAAAACTTTCGCATCTTTCTGAAGTTTGTATTCTCCTCGCTATACCATGATGGACGCTCAGTCGAGTCAAGCAATTCATACATTGCGTAGTAATATTGTTTCCAGTTAGTATTAGAAATATCTTCGTAACCATATTCCGTCTTTATAACTTGTATTACCGGGTTATTAGATATTTTTTGCAGTGCTTTTTGCTGTGAATCAAATGTGACATAGAGCGGGATATGCATATCTCTTACTTTCAAATTCTCCTTAACAGAAATATTCTCTACGTCTTCAAGCAAAGGTGACACTTTCTGGGCTATGTTAACAAATTCAATACTTACAGCATTATTGCTTTTAATTGTATTATCGTTACTATCAAAGTTTTGCGATTCAAAAGCCATAACATTTAGCCTTCCAATTGAAGCTGCTGCGTGAGCCGGCATAATACTTGTAAAAGATAACAACATAACAATAGCAGCAGCTAACACTAACGACACAATACTTTTACTTAACTTTTTCATAAATATACCTCTCTCACTAATCTTTTCTGTTAGCGAACCATCTAAAAAGCATACCAAGAAGGCCTCCAATTGCGATGCCTATAAACATAGGAATTACAGTTAATTTATCATCCACAACACTCAGAATCGCTCCAAATGCGATGCCTATTGCCATGCCCATATCTTCAGGCTCATGATTTCTTTTCTGATCACGCTCTATTTCATTTTCCCATTTAATTTTCCCATT
>DGES01000133.1:0-896 GCA_002386065.1 Firmicutes bacterium UBA3920 | reverse complement strand
TTTCCCATTTAATTTTCCCATTTAGGTGACTGACGTTTCATTATACTCCACTTCTTGTCCACTATCAACCGTTAAGTGTCAATAATTCATTTAACAGAACCACCTCCGTTCCTTTTGCTTTCTATGGTTAGAATATACCATATATCTTATAAATACAAGTATTTCCATGAAAATTTTACTTTTCGGCATCATTATGGTTACTATTCACAGCCCTTTAAAAAAGGGTATGGGGAGCAAGGCTAATTTCTAGCCTTGCTCAGGAGAATTAAGAATTTCTTCTAATTTGAACGGATTCCCTCTGCAAAGTCGAGGCAGTGCATAGAACTCATTGCATTCGGCATTCTGGAAGGAATAATCTTCATTGTAGTTTACATTATTGTGGTCATGTACCACAGTAGTGGTGGGGGAAAGCAGCTTCAGGATATTGTCTTCATCCAGGCCTTCTGTGAAGCCCTCTGCTGCAGTTTGCACAGATACCCCTCGGAAAGCTGTATCTCGCCTCCTGTGAATCCATTTATCATTTTTCGAATCATCTGTTATTTCCGGTCTATTATATGTATTCATATTACTTATATTCGACACAGAAAGCAAGAGTTCTGCTTTTCTGAAAAATTTTTTAAATTAAAAAGCACGTCATTTCTTTCCAATCAAACTGAGCTTGTTCTCCAAAAGGTTTTTCAGATTTAATAGCATTAGAATTCCCTAATAATATTTCTTGGCAGTCCTTCTATCAATGCCTAAATTTCTTGCTATCTCACTGAAATTTGGTTTGTCCAAGTTATTTGCCTCCACAATCGTTCTAAGTTTCTTTAAATCTTCCACTGAATTAATTTCAATGTCCATTACTAATTTATATTTCATCTTTTATCACCCAATAAAATTGTATATTTTTATTG
>DGES01000116.1 GCA_002386065.1 Firmicutes bacterium UBA3920 | reverse complement strand
TTTTGCCATATCCCTATTCCTCCTTTAATACATATGTAGATAACTTTTTAATCTCCCTTTTGAAGTTGAGAGAACTTTTAGCAAATACCTAGACAACACCGCCTGGTGTCTCATACTATAGAGAATCAATGTGGAGCCCACGACCGGGATTGAACCGGTGACCTCCGCCTTACCATGGCGGTGCTCTACCTGCTGAGCTACATGGGCTTATCCTTTGGAGCGGGTGATGGGGATCGAACCCACGCTACCAGCTTGGGAAGCTGGCACTCTACCACTGAGTTACACCCGCATACTTCTAAAATATATAACATCAATAAATAACAATCTATATTCTAAACCTAGAATGTTATTTTGTCAACCATCTTTTTTTATTATTCTGTCAGCCATTTTTTTAGATATTTTCTTTTTCCTCAAGATATCTCTCAAGTTTCCTCTTGACACGTTGAAGTGCATTATCCACCGATTTTACATGCCTGTTAAGCTCCATAGCAATTTCTTGATATGACTTTCCCTGTAGATATGCCATAAGGACATCCCATTCTAGATCGCTCAGTAGCTCTCCCATATCATTCTCTATTCGCCTATATTCTTCCCTGCTTATAACTAACTCTTCTGGATCACATATTTTGGTAGCAGATAATACATCTAATAGGGTTCTATCTGAATCTATATCATAGATTGGTTTATTTAAAGATACATAAGAATTCAATGGTATATGTTTCTGACGAGTTGCTGTCTTTATAGCTGTGATTATCTGCCTCGTAATACATAATTCTGCAAATGCTCTAAATGATGATAGTTTATCTTGTCTATAATCTCGTATAGCCTTATAAAGCCCTATCATCCCTTCTTGTATTATATCTTCTCTGTCAGCACCTATAAGAAAATACGATCTGGCTTTTGCACGTACAAAATTTTTGTATTTTAGTAGCAAAAATTCGAGAGCATCATTATCTCCAGCCCTTGCTTCTTCCACAATTTCCTCATCAGCCATCATATGGAAACGATTGGTTTGATCCATTATTGCATTGGCTTCCAATTTTTATCTCCCCCAAAAAAAGCCTTTATCTGTCAATTATATATACATTTGCCCTTATCCATGATTATACATTAGACAAACCTCATAAGTCAAGCTATCTTTGCCGTCTCATCCTCTCTAGTTTTTCTAATACATCTTCTGACACATTATCTAATAGGAAATTATTGTCTTCCTTACTAGCATATCTATATCTCTTATCCCTTTGCTCTCTAACTGCCTTAACCTCCAAATAAAGTTCACGAGCCGACATGCGCGTGCCTCCCCTTGAAAGAACTATAGTTTGCTCCATATAGTCAGATGTGGCTACCCTAACTTTATAATCTCTACCCATTTGACTGACCCAACGTTCTATATATTGATCTGCTATTTCTCCCTCTTTTGTATATACTACTTCCACATCGCCATAATACTCATGTACCTCAGTACCACCTTCTATTAAATGGGCATCAAATACAATTATAACCTTGATACCTTTGTAACCTTGATAATCACGGAGTATTTCTATGAGATTATCTCTTGCATCTTCCAAACTATCCCTTGAAATCTCTTTCAAGTTCGGCCATGCATTTATTATATTATAGCCATCCACCAATAAAAATTCATTATGTCCAGCCACCTCTATCCCCTCTGTCTAACTGCTTCATACATTATTACGGAGGCAGCAACAGATGCATTCAATGACTCTACTTGTCCTTTCATAGGTATGCTTAATAAAAAGTCGCATTTTTCTTTTACAAGACGAGCCATACCTTCACCTTCACTACCTATTACAATACCCAAAGGACCTGTGAGATCATGTTCTGTATATATAGTCCCTTCCATGCTGGTCCCTGCTATCCAAAGCCCTAACTCTTTTAATCTATCTATTGTATTGGCTATGTTTGCAACCTTAGCTATCAACATATGTTCAACTGCACCTGCCGATGCCTTTGCCACAATTGGCGTAACATCCACTGCACGCCTTTTAGGGATTATAATACCGTGTACTCCACATGCTTCAGCAGTCCTTATAATAGCACCAAAATTATGGGGATCTTTTATGTGATCCAATATAAGCACAAAAGGAGGTTCTCCCAAAGACTGGGCTAATTCCATTATATCGCTTATTTCTACATATCTATAGGGAGAGACAATGGCAACTATCCCTTGATGAGCAGATGTCTCAGCCATATTTTCTATTTCCCTTCTATCCACCTCTTCTACTTTTACATCTCTATCTGCTGCCTTTTTTAAGATCTTTGAGATTTTTTTATCCTGACTTCCCTTTGCAATAAATATCTTTTCTATAGCTCTATTTGAATGCAACGCTTCAAGTATAGGGTTTTTCCCCTCTATCTGATTCTTTGTTCCCCTATCATGGGCTTGTCTATCATACATATTGCCACCCCCTTTCACGTTAAAGTTGCCTAAATTTTTTCCTTACTTCTTCTATCTTGCCACAGGTCATCTTACCTTCTGGACACCTACCACTAACGCAAGAAGGTCCGGCATTTTTGAATATATTCGGTGCCACACCTCTGACTAGACGTAACATATGAGTTGCAAGCTCCCTTATTTCCCATTGAGCCCTATTGCAGCATCTTAAATTAAAAAAATGTAAAAGTTCTCTGCCATTCATAGTGACCATCATCTTTGTCTCAGCAGCATTAGGTAGTACAAATCTTGCATCCTGATACACATTCTCCCCACCGCCACCTAATACCTCTACCCATTCATCATACCAGCTCTGAATGGTAGACATTTGACTGTCATATTTCTCAACAAATTCACTGCCCAATGCCTTTATACTGGGAGGTATTATATAGTTAAATGTATCCCCCTTCTGATCCTTGGGGTTTGCCTCCACATACCTTTGGGATTGAACGCTAAAACTTGCTATCCTATGCCTAGTTATCTGGGCTAGCAAACTTCTAGATACACCTTCAATTGCAAATGTAAAACTTATATGTTCTATGGGAGATAAATGCCCCATATCCACTAGCCTATCTATAAACTTAGATTGATCCTTCTTTTCAATACCTGCTATAAGCTCCGCCAAATCTGCCGAAGAATAACAAAGCTTGGCCGCCATTGCCACTGTTTCTTCTGGATTATCCGTATACCTTATAAGCTCCACTTTCATATTAGTCTCCCCCATCTCTATTCCCCCTATCTTCGTTTAATATAAGTTCCATAATGTGGAATAATCGTTCTTTTTGACCTGTCAGATATAGATAACCTAAAAGCGCCTCTAAACCTGTTGCCCATCTATACTCTCCAATATCGGCATGTTTCGGACTTGTTCCTGATTTTACATTCCTGCCCCTTCGTACTATGTTCTTTTCTTCCTCCGTCAACTCATTCTCTATACTATGTAGGGCAGAACACTGTGAAGCGGCATTTACATATTGTATAGCCATATTGTTTAGTCTATGAACAGTTCCTTCTTCCATTGCAATAATATAAGTACGGACAAATAGATCATATATCGTATCCCCTATATAAGCGAGTACAAGTGGATTTAGCATATCTATCTGCTGTTGTGTAAACTTTATCCCATGTTTTTTCTCTATATACTTCAATATTTCATTCATATTTCTCCCTCTATCCTCTATAAACATTGTATACATTCTAATGTATCATAAAAAAACAAATAAATAAAGTAAAAAGGGGCATTATACTGCCCCCTTAATTTAAAAAACTTACTATTCGCTTTATATCTCTTACAGCATCTTTAAACATTATAACCTAAAGTATCTTATACTCTTATCTCATTTTTATAAAATCAAAATATGTCATCAAACTCAGAAAATGATCCGTTTCCTATTCTTGCCTGACTCATATATGGCACATATCATCTTCTGAGTTTCAAGTGCATATTCACCATCTATCTCAGGTGCCACACCTCTGTCAAGTGCGTTATAATATTCCCTTATCTGTTTCACATGGCTAGTACCCCAATAGGATTTTACATTCCCATATTCGATTGTCTCATCGGGATTAGGTCTAGCTATATATTCTCTTCCATTATTTAGGGATACCTTAGCCTCATCACCTATCATCTTAACAAGGCCATTTTCACAGTGAATTTCTATCTCTACAGGAGCGTCATATGTGTAATAATTCATAGTGAAAAAGCCTGTGATTATTCCACTTTTATATTTAATTACACCTTCTGCAACATCTTCTACTTCAATTTTGGCATGTCCTCTATTTCCTATACTTGCATCCACATATTCTATTTCATCACCTACAAACCAACGCATGAGATCCAATGTGTGTATGGCCTGATCTATTATTACACCTCCACCCTCTTTGTCCCATGTACCCTTCCAATCACTTTTTGAATAATACTCATCAGAGCGATTCCATGTAACTATAGCTTTAGCCGACAATATATTTCCAAGCTCTCCCGACTCTAGCATTTCCTTTATGAGCACTGAACCTGCATTATAGTGATTTTGGAACACAACCCCTAAAGTTACTCCATTGGCCTTTGCAGCTTCTACCATAGCTTGCCCATCTTCTAAGGTTATTGACATGGGCTTTTCTGTAAATACATTGATACCTTTATTTGCTGCATATATGGCCATAGGTGGATGAAGATAATGGGGAGTACATATATGCACTACATCTAGATCTTCCTTTTCTATCATTTCTTTATAATCTGTATAATATTTACACCCTACCTCTTCACTCCGCTTTCTTGCCACATCCTCTTTTATATCACAGACAGCAACTAATTCTGTATTTTCAATCTCTCTTATAGACACAGCATGCATAGGAAATATATTACCACAACCTATGATACCTACTCTATACTTTGCCATATTTTATTCCTCCCTAGTACTACAACTACTTATTTTAAAACTAGAAATATACTGGTTTTCCAGTCCTTGACGATTCATATATTGCCTCCAATATCTCCGTCACGACTAATGCCTGCTCCGGCTTCACCACTGGTTCTGTATCGTTTTTTATACAATCTATCCAAGTCCTTGCCTCTAATATATTTGGATCCTCAGTCTCTCCCTCATAGAAATCTACACCACCAGCTGCGAACTCTGGTTTAAACGTATATAGCTTCCCAAACTGTTCACCATTTATAGTAAGTCCATCCCACATATCAGCTCCAGCCTCTGTTCCGCACAGGGTTGTCTTTGCCTCTCCAACCTGGAGCATATTTATAGCCCAGCTACTCTCCAATACGATAGTAGCCCCGTCTTCCATCACTATAAAACCAAATGCAGAGTCTTCCACAGTAAACTTATTAGGATCCCATGGTCCCCAAGCATTTGCCGCATTTTCCCTCTCTGCAAGTTTGTGATATGCAGTACCAACTACATACTTAGGAGTATAATTGTCCATCATCCATAGTGTCAAATCCAAGGCATGCGTCCCAATATCTATTAGGGGACCTCCTCCTTGTTCTTCTTCATTTAAAAACACACCCCATGTTGGAACTGCCCTCCTCCGTATTGCATGTGCCTTTGCAAAATATATTTCTCCTAAATCACCTCTTCTACATAACTTATATAGATATCTAGAATCTGGTCTAAATCTATTTTGGTAACCTATAGATAGCTTCTGTCCCGTCCGTTTTGCAGCTTCTACCATTTTTTTAGCTTCAGCTGAAGTCTTTGCCATGGGTTTCTCACACATTACATGCTTTCCTGCTTCTAATGCATCAACTGTTATTTGACTATGCGACTTATTAGGAGTACATACATGTACCACATCTATGGAATCGTCTTTTAAAAGCTCCCTATAGTCTTTAAACACTTTGGAGCCTTTAACTCCATAATCCAACGCAGCCTTTTTTGCCCTCTCTTCTACAATATCACAAAAGGCAACCATCTCAACATCCTCTAACTTTGCTAAGCTTGGCATATGCTTACCATTGGCAATACCTCCGCATCCAATTATACCAATTCGCAACTTATCATTATACTTCTTATCAGACATATTTAGGCTCCTTTCCCCAATGTATTATTCTATACTTATATATTATTTTACCCAATAGTTATATCTTCTCATCAACTTTTTTTAGTCTTGTCTCAACTTTTTTTTGATTTACATCTATTTATTATATATAATGTCTTTTAGAACATGCTTAGCTTATTAATACTGGAGAGCTAATATATATTGAAAATCATACTATATTAATCGTGATAACACCCTAAATTTTTTTATGATAAAAGGAGGGACCTTAGTGGAAGTTCTTCATGCCCATATTGAATTTGACGGTAAATATCTACTCACATTAGATAATCATCACCTTCAACCTCGCCCAGCTAAGCCCTATCTCCATTCCCATACCAATCTTGAACTTTCTTGTATAAAAGCGGGTATAGGCGAATACGTAGTAGATGATAAGGTATATGATATAAGACCAGGAGATATTTTCATATTTAACAATATTGAAACACATGCAATAGGAGTATACCCCCCAGAAGAAATGATAAACATGGTTATACACTTTGATCCCCAACTCATTTGGAATATTGGCGGGAACTTATTTGATGCCAGATATCTAAATATCTTTTATAATAGAAGTGAGAGTTTTGAAAATAGATTAGATAGAAATAACCCTGCAACTAAAGAAATTAGACGGTTATTCCTCGAAATAGAACGGGAATTCTATGAAAAAAAACCAGAATACGAACTCATGATAAAGGTAAAGCTCTTAAACATATTAGTTGCCCTTTTGAGACATTATGGCTATACACAGGAAAAATCACATATCTCCTCTAAAACAAAAAAAGATTTAAAAGCCATGAATAAAGTCATAGAATATATTAACACCCACCTAGATGAAGATATAAGACTAAAAGACTTAGCCGATATTGCATACATGAGTCCTTCATATTTCTCTACAATGTTTAAAAATTACAATGGATTGACTCCAACCCAGTATATCACGCG
>DGES01000036.1:13217-13696 GCA_002386065.1 Firmicutes bacterium UBA3920 | reverse complement strand
CAAGAAGAAGCTTTAACAATGTCTGATACTGTAGTCGTCATGAATAATGGTATCATACAGCAGATGGGCTCACCAGAAGATATATATAATGAACCCAATAATATATTTGTCGCCGATTTTATAGGCGAGAGTAATAT
Organism: Firmicutes bacterium UBA3920; assembly: GCA_002386065.1. Taxonomy (GTDB): domain Bacteria; phylum Bacillota; class Clostridia; order Caldicoprobacterales; family Xylanivirgaceae; genus UBA3920. Next base: position 13,559 of record DGES01000036.1, on the reverse strand, counting down.
AATAGACGGAGTTATGGTACGAGATTATCTCGTAGAATTTAGTGGTCAAAAATTCGAATGTGTAGATAGTGGATTTGGTGAAAATAAACCTGTAGATGTGGTAATAAGGCCAGAAGATGTAAAGATAGTAAAAGAAGGAGAAGGAATGCTGACAGGACAAGTAAAGTCAGTCATATTTAAGGGGGTACACTATGAGATATTAGTTGAGAGCCAAGGCTATACATGGATGATACACAATACTTTAATGGCACCTGTAGGTGAAAATGTAGGTCTCAACATCTTCCCAGATGATATACACATAATGTCGAAGGGAGGAAGAAGCATATGAATAAAAAGAGTATC
>DGES01000036.1:0-13016 GCA_002386065.1 Firmicutes bacterium UBA3920 | reverse complement strand
TATTGGTATTCTATTATGCTTTTACTGTTGAGACTAGCACCGGCCTCACATTCTCCCTTGAAAATTTCAAGCGTTTCTTTGAGCCGGTGTATCTCATGGTACTTGTAAGATCCTTCATCCTAGCAGCATTTAGCACTGGCATATGTCTACTCCTTGGTTATCCCCTTGCCATGATATTAGCAAGTAAAGATTTTGAGAGGAAAAATATAATGCTCCTTTTACTCATAGTACCCATGTGGATGAACTTTTTATTGAGAACTTATGCATGGCTCACTCTACTTGAAAAAAAAGGTATTATAAACAGTTTACTGTCTAGCCTCAATCTACCTACTATAAATATAATATATACTACTAAAGCAGTAGTACTTGGTATGGTATACAATTTTCTTCCATTTATGGTTCTTCCCATATATACAGTACTCAGTAAAATTGACAAAAGCGTAATTGAGGCTGCCGAAGACCTTGGAGCAAATTCCTTTATAACCTTTAAAAAGGTTATATTTCCCTTGAGCTTACCTGGTGTCATATCTGGCATCACTATGGTATTCATGCCAGCAGTAACCACATTTGTAATATCACGACTACTAGGCGGCGGTCACTATAAGCTCATAGGAAATTTAATAGAGCAGCAATTTTTAAGTGTATATGATTGGAACTTTGGATCGGCCATATCCATAATTATGATGATTGTAATACTCATAAGCATGGGGATCCTATCTAAGTATGAAGAAGTACGTGAAGGAGGGGGGTTACTATGAAAAAGTTTTTGAAGAAGTTCTATGTATTTTTAATATTCTTATTCCTATATGCCCCCATATTTGTACTCATAGCATACTCCTTCAATGAGTCGAGATCTAGAGGCGTATGGCGTGGATTTACCCTAAAGTGGTATAGAGAACTCTTCATGGACAGAGAAATAATGTCTGCTCTTAAATATACGATAATAATAGCTGTATTATCCGCAGTAATAGCTACAATACTTGGTACTGTTGCAGCTTTAGGAATATCTCATATGAAGAAGTTCCCGAGGCGCCTTATTATGAATATAAGCTACCTCCCTGTCCTCAATCCCGATATAATAACTGGGGTATCACTGATGATATTATTTATATTTGCCAATATAAAATTTGGGTTTAAGACCATGCTCATAGCCCATATAACATTTAATACGCCATATGTCATACTATCGGTTATGCCGAAGTTGAAACAGCTAGATAACCATATATACGAAGCTGCACTAGACCTCGGTGCCACACCATGGTATGCATTTTGGAAGGTGATACTCCCTCAAATTATGCCAGGGATTGTAACAGGATGTCTCCTCGCCTTTACACTATCCATAGATGACTTCGTAATAAGCTTTTTCACAACAGGTGTAGGCGTATCCAATCTATCTATAACCGTATTTTCCATGGCACGGCGAGGTGTCAATCCTAAGATAAATGCCCTATCTACATTGATGTTTCTAAGCGTATTGATACTACTCATAATCGTCAATGTAAGAATGTCCAGAGACATTAAAGCAAAAAAACAAAAGGAGGCTGCATTGATATGAATAAAATAGATGAAAAAACTGCCATTTTAACTCTTTTGATAATTAGCATATCCACCTTGATATTTGTCGGATGTGGCGAAGATACAAATAGGGTTACAATAAACGTATATAATTGGGGTGATTATATAGATGAAGATGTCATCCGCGATTTTGAAGATAAATATGATATAAGGGTAAACTATGATCAATTTGCTACAAACGAAGAAATGTATGTAAAGATAAAATCAGGTACTAGCAAATATGATGTTCTATTTCCCTCTGATTATATGATAGAGCGCATGATAGAAGAAGATCTGCTCCAAAAAATAAATATGGACAATATACCAAATTATAAGTATATAGAACCCCAATTTAAAAATTTGGATTTTGATCCCAATAATGAATACTCTGTTCCTTACTTTTGGGGTACAATGGGCATTCTCTACAATAAGACTATGGTAGATGAAGAGGTGGATAGCTGGAAGATACTGTGGGATGAAAAATACGAAGATGAAATATTTATGCTAGATAGTCAAAGGGATTCAATAGGTATAACACTTAAAATGCTTGGATACTCATTAAACACAGTAAATGAAAGTGAGCTTGAAGAAGCAAAAAAAGCCCTCATAGCACAACGCCCTCTGGTACTTGCGTATGTAATAGACGAAGTGACAGATAAAATGGTCGCAGGCGAAGGTGCGCTTGCAGTCGTATGGTCAGGAGATGCAGTTGCCGCTATGAAACAAAATCCCGACCTCGATTATGTAATCCCCAAGGAGGGATCTAATCTCTGGTTCGATTCAATGGTAATACCTAAAAACAGTGAACATAAAAAAGAAGCAGAATTGTTTATAAATTATATGTGCGAAACCGATATTGCCTATAGAAATACTGACTATGTAGGCTACTCTACACCACATATGGAGGCACGCAAGATGTTAGATCCAAAGATAAGGGACAGTGAAGTTGCATATCCAAATATAGAATCCTTAGATAACTGCGAAATATTCCACCATCTCGGTGAAGACCTTAAACTCTATGACAGAATATGGACTGATATTACAGCTAGATAGGCTATCTAGCTGTAATATTTTCTCTTGCTTAAGACACCTTTATCCTTTTATCACCGCAATAGTTTTTAATCTCTTTATGGGCTGAATAAGATCTAGTTGCTGGCTTATTACAAAATCTATGTCCTTATATGCCTTCCTATATTCTTCTGCAACGTCCCTAAGTCGCGTCTTACCTAAAATTACACCTCTACTCTCTAGATCTTCTACCACATGTTCTACTGGATATTCTTCCTTTGCTGCCCTTCTAGACAGCTCCCTACCCGCACCATGAGAACATGATTTAAAACTTTCAGGATTACCAAGCCCTTTTACTATATACGAATAACTCCCCATAGCACCTGGTATTATACCAAGCACATCTTTTCCAGCATATATGGCACCTTTCCTGTGAATCCATACATCTTTTTCATAATGTCTCTCATACGATGCATAATTATGATGGGCATTTATTTCGCCGCCAAACTCTATGTCATCTATATTTTTATATAGTACATCCTGCACCGTTCCCATTATCTTACTCCGGTTTTCCCTAGCAAAATCTAAGGCAAGATTCATCCACATTATATACTCTTTACCCTCTTGGCTATCGGTTGGAAGATATGCAAGATCATAATGTCTTGGTACTACATCGCCCATTTTTTTATTTAGCCCCTTGGCTACCTCATTATAATAATTGGCAATCTTAAACCCAAAGTTTCGACTCCCACTGTGTACCATAATACCTAACATTCCATCATCATCTTCCTGTAATTCTATAAAATGATTACCTCCACCTAATGTTCCTACCTGATAATATCCATTTTCTATCTCATCATATAGTTCTCGGTTTTTCTTAAATTTCTTTGCTATAGAAGCCCTATCAAGAACCTTACATTGCTGTTTTATCCTATGATGGTCAAATCCTGTAGGTACTCTATTCATTATCTGCGAAACTATCTCTTCATATTGTATCCTAGATATACTATCAGCTTTTATGTTAGTATCCATAAATGCAACACCGCAACCTATGTCCACTCCTACCGCATTGGGAATAATTGTATCTATGGTTCCAATTACCCCACCTATGGGCATTCCATATCCACTATGTGTATCTGGCATGAGGGCTACCCATTTATAGACAAAGGGAAGATTTGAAAGATTTAAAGCCTGCTGAAGACATTGTTCTTCTAGTTGATCTTCGCTCTCTAACCACACCTTTATAGGCACACGCTGTCTAGTTTTATCATAGATTATAAACATTTGATCCCTCCGTATATATGTCCTACCTACATTATAAGACAAAAGGGGATATTGTCAAAGAGACTGCTTCGCCCTTTCATATTGACGATAAGTATCTTCATCAAAGAGTATAAATCTTACTTTTTCTATAGAACTATCTTCTTTTAAGTAATTCGCCACTGTATCTATAGCTATTGCAGCTGCTCGATCCACAGGAAATCTATATGCACCTGTACTTATAGATGGAAATGAAATAGTCTTTATTCCATATTGACTTGCCAGTTTTAAGCTATTTAAATATGCATTTCTAAGTACATTATCTTCGTCAGCTATACCCCCTTGCCATATGGGGCCAACGGTATGTATCACATATTTTGCCTTTAAATTGCCTCCACCTGTTATAACTGCATGTCCAGGTAGACACTTACCATACTTGCGTCTTATCTCCTTACATTCTTCAAGTATTTCAGGTCCTCCAGCTCTATGTATAGCACCGTCCACACCTCCACCACCCAAAAGACTGGGATTTGCTGCATTTACTATGGCATCCGTTTCCTCTTCAGTAATATCCCCAATAGTAAGTTCTATCTTATCCAAGACATCCTTTAAATCTGACATTGTACTACCTCCTATATATATCATTATGCATAAATTATTCAAAACTGAAAATGTGGTTCTTTAATCCGCAATTTACAGGCATTACACCAAGTTTACAGTTTTAAAAATAATCATATACGATATTTAAAGCCAATACTAAAAATCTCAAATATAATATCTCACAAATAAAATACCTAAAACCTTTAAATTTAACAACTTAAAAGATAGATTTTTAATACCTCAATATTACCCACTTAACAAGTTGTTTGCGACCTCAACGACGAAGAGTTGAAGACAGTGATACCCATTTAACTCTACAAATGTGGTAAATTCTCCTCTGTATAGACCTCTATACCGTTATCCTTTAACAGTCTGCATGTTATACCATCACCATCTATAATACGTCCAGTAAATGTTCCATCATATATCTTCCCACATCCACATGACGGACTCTTAGATTTCAGTATAACAGTTTTTACACCTAGCACCCTAGCAATTTGAAGGGTCTTTCTTGCTCCAGCTACGAATTCACCTGTCATATCTTCCCCATCTCGATTAATAACCTGCCTCGTAGCTCCATGAGAGATTATCTCACATGGCACTCTAGGAATCGGAAGACCTCCCAACACTTCTGGACATATGGGCACGGCCTTACCCTCTTTTACTAGGGATTGAACACATTCATCCGTGTTACATCTTCCATCATATCTACATCTTATGCCTGCAAGGCAAGCACTCACTATATACATGTATGCCTCCCATATCAATTTTATGATTACAATTATAATTTATCAACTCTGTAAATTCGATTTAGACTATTACATATACTTCCTACATGAGTTCATAAAAGTTCATTATATATAGATCTGCTTTCTTCTTTATGTCATCCATCTGATGTCTTGAATATTTATCATATACCCCCACGACCTTCATACCTGCCTTCTTTGCGCTTCGTACTGCCACATATATATCTTCAAATACCACACATTCAGAAGGCATAAGACCTAACTTTTCAGAAGTCTTTATGTATATATCAGGAAAACTCTTGTCCTTTTTTATCTCATTTACAGTGGATATGACATCAAAATAGTTAAATATTTTATTTCGCTTTAACACTACCTCTGTATGCTTTCTACTTGAGCTAGTGGCAAGCCCTATCTTGATATCCTTCCTCTTTAAAGTTTTAAGATATTCTTGCACTCCTGGCTTTAACTTTATGCTATTGGCATAGTAATGATATGCCATCTCATCCCATTCTTCCATTATCTCATCTACTTCTTCATCTAATCCAAAACGCTCTTTAAAATATAATGCTGCCTCATGAAAGGACATATGTTTAATTTTATCCCCTAGATCTTTTGGCATATCAATTCCTCGCTTTGCCAAAAACTCTATATCTATGTCCTCCCATATGCCCATAGAATCTATAAGAGTTCCGTCCATGTCAAATATAGCACCTTTTATGTCTTTGATTTCAATCACCCCAGAATCTCTATTATAGGAATTAAACCGTTTTTCTTTTTAAAGAATTGTATCATATATTCAACAAAAACCCTATCTATTTATAGTGAGTTAAACCTCTCAAGTAAGTCCCTAGCAGCTCCCCTTATATCCTCTTTACCTATTATAGCAGATACTACAGCAATACCGTCTATATTTGTGCCTTTAAGTCTATCTATTGTATTCTCATTTATTCCCCCTATTGCAACAACTGCTATATCTATCTCTTTGGTAATTCTCTTTAGTTCATCTATAGATACATAGACTGGATCATCTTTGGTACTAGTTTCAAACATTGCTCCAACTCCAAGGTAATCTGCGCCGGCGTTCTTCGCCTCCAAAGCCTCATCTAAATTTCTAGCTGAAACTCCAAGTATCTTATCTGGCCCTAAAATCTCCCTAGCTACTTTAGCAGGTAAATCTTCTTGACCTACGTGAAGTCCTGCAGCATCTACTGCCAAGGCTATATCCAATCTGTCATCTATTATAAGTGGAACATCATATCTATCTGTAACCTCCTTTACCTCACATGCTATATTGTAATACTCTAGTGTAGATACCCTTTTCTCCCTAAGCTGCACTAATGTAACTCCTCCCAATATAGCTTCCTCCACTGCTTCTGTAATAGTTTTACCCTCTTGCATCAATTCCCTATCAGTTACCAAGTAAAGCGTATAGTCTATATCTTTTCTATATCCCATATACCTTTCCCTCCTTAGTTAAGTCTTCTCCAGTAAGAATGAACACCATATCTAATAGCCTAGCCTTAAAACTACCACTTCCAACTTCTCCTTGTACTAGACTTTTATATGCCTTCTCCCCTGCTATGCCCATTGCCATTATTCCAGCTGTAGCAGCATTTAAGTAATCATCTGTAACTCCACAAAAACTCCCTATAAGAGATGTACACATACAGCCAGTACCTGTTATTGTAGACAACATTTCATGTCCATTGTGCACATAAAAAACCTTATCCCCATCTGTTATTACATCCACAGCCCCTGTTATTGCAATTATACAATTTAATTGCTTAGAAATTGTCTTTGCCATATTGCTGCTGTCTTCCATATAATTTAAGTCTGTCGTATCCTCTGAAGATGCATCAACACCCTTTGTCGTACCACCTAATCCTGATATAGCCTTTATCTCCGATATATTGCCAGAGAGAACTGATATTTCAACTTCATCTAGTATCTTATGTGCAATTTTAGTCCTATATTCTGTAGCTCCTACTCCAACAGGGTCAAAGACTACAGGGATACCTAATGCATTTGCTCTCCTTCCTGCAGCCAACATAGACTCCACAGTCCTCTTATTTGGAGTTCCCATATTGAGAACCAAAGTATTTGCTATGGAAACCATATCCTGTACCTCATCTATCTCGTCTGCCATCACAGGCGATGCTCCTATTGCCAACACTATGTTAGCACAATCATTTACAGTTACATAGTTTGTAATATGGTGTATGAGCGGACTCTTATTTCTCACCCTATCTAATAGTTCCGCTGATTTTTCTCTTATATTCATATCTACCGAACCTCCATTCCTGCATGTAGAAATCATTTGTAGGTATTATTATCTCTCACTCTACCATATTTCTCATAAATCCATGAATATCTATACTTTTCTTTCATTCAACTATTTCCATATTTCCTGTCTTGTATCCTTTTAGATTATTCATATAGTTATATATTTCACAATTTCTATACTCCTCTCTAAAATAAAGCTTTAACTAACATACTATCAATTCCACAAAGCTCAGACTTAACTATAGTTAAAAATACATATTGATATACATATAAAAAATGCTTACCCGAAGGTAAGCACTTATTTACAGATATTTGAATCCGAAATATTTGCTCCCTACGGTAGTCTTAACTACATCAGGTTCCAAGGGTCAGGTTTTACCTTCTCAGCCAAATGGCCCCCCTGCAAACTTACATAATATTTACTTGTCTTATGTCTAACATTATAGACTATATCTAAACCTTTTGCAAAGTGGAAATTTTCTTGTTCAATGTATAGCAGCAGTTAATCCTATCCCATATATCCTCCAGTCTCTCCCAGTAAGGATAAATACTAGACTAATTCCGCAGTAATTGGGATACCTTTTCTGCATCAGTCCCTTTATATATATTCTTTTTCATAAAGATATTGAGCAAACTAATTACCAATAAAGCAATCAATAAATTTGCTATTATTAGCACAAAAATAAATGATGGATTAAATGATTCTAATGGATACGCTTTGTGAAAAGCAATCAAACTACCCAATATAGAGAAAGAAGCACCAAGTAAAAGAGGAGGTAGTATCTTTTTTAAAATGAATCGACCGTATTCTTTACAGATATTGGCCCGCGACATCCCATTTAAATAAAATATCATCATATCCCTCATAATATCTCTGGTCAATAAAATCCCTGAAAAATGTAATATGAAAACGAGGAATGAAGTCAATACTACTAATAAAATAACTTAGACAATAAAAGACATCTCTTGATGAAAATAACCGATATCCCTCTGTCTTATTTTGTCGATATTTAATTGGTTATTATAGTCAATCTTCTCCCCAAAATAAATGTACTCACCCGAATTCGGATAATATAAAAAGTTTATGACGTTTAATAAAGTGGTTTTACCACTACCACTAGGACCATAAATTAATGTGATTTCGCCGGTCTTGGCTTGAAAATCAACTTTATTTAATATATGATTCCCCTTAATTATCATATCAAGTTTTTTAATAACAATGCTATCGGATACGGTATCCATCGTTACTTCCCCCTTTTAGTAAGTTAAGTAAATGGGTATATATGACAGAAACTTCAAAATCAAAGTTCCCATTTTGACTTTCATAACCATAAGGACATTCTTTATCTTTAATCCAATTGATAATCTCTTTTTTCTCACCAGTGGTTAAACTCTCTGTTTTAGTTCCTAATTCAACGTATAAGTTAAGAATCATAGGGAAATCATCGTAACTCTCATAATCCATAACATTAAATTCATCAAGAAATTCATGAACATATTTGTCCGAACTTATTGTTAATTGTATCAATTGTTCAAGTATGGGCAGAGATCTATCTACGTCAATATCTAATTCTGTATTAAAAAACAAATTGCACATATAACTCCCATCTTCCTCAGGAGCGTCATACGGCAATTGCATATTTAAAGCCGAAGCCGCTTGAGCCAAATAGTAATAGTCTTGCCAGTTCAATTCGTCAGTTTGACTACTGACACAATTATTTACGAGCCCTCTCAATAATTCAATTTGAATTTCTGAAAATCGAATATCTGTATTAGAAAGAGCTATACAAAGATATGCTAAATTTCGTGGACTGTCTAGTGAATAGGAAAAGGGGTTAAATATACATCTCCTATGTTCAAATTCATCTACCCAAAACTTTGGTATATTTGTTTTTTGGTGTTCTTGTAATTCTGAAATCATATGATATATATCTAAATAAGTTGCCACAACTACTTCATCTTGTGCCAATAGAAATCTCTGATTCCCTTCTTCTCTAAATACTTCCATGAATTCACGAGCGTAGTCCTCCCCTTCCTTACAATTAACTTCACTTTGAGATAATATACTAAATATTGCATGAATCTCAAATAATGATGATAGATTATCTGTTGTTTCACTTTTATTGATCAAACTTGCCAATCTTTTTTGTGCATTTTCAATGGTCTGTTTAGATATTTCACCTCCACTTGACATTGCCTCGTTATATTGAGTATAAAGAGCCTCAGCCATAGCCATATCTGATATTTCATTTTCGAACCTATGAACATGATATAATGAAGACAATTCTTTTATACTAGCATTGTCATTTATATAACTTAAAACTCGAAATCCTATTGCAAAATCCCTTTGGCTTGCATTTTTTACTAATTCATCTATTTTTAATTCATTTCTGCCATGAGCCAAAGTCAATAAAGTTGAAAGTAAATAAGGGTTATTAGTGCTCATTTCATCTTCTTCCGACAAATCAGGAAGCTCATGTAATAAATTTGCCATAGCATAACTGGAAACTGCAGATTTCTGTCCATTAAATCCATACACTGTTATATCAATACCGTCATCTTCTATCTTAAAATATGATTCTATGGTCTTTAAAAAATTAGGACTCATTGCTGAATTAGTTATACGTTTTATATCATCACTACTTGTGCATCCGTGCAGAATGAATGATAAAAGAATAAACAAGGTAAGAATTAATTTTTTCCTATTACGATGTTCCATTTTTACACTCCCCCCCTTAAACCTCAAAAAAATTCTTATTTTGTCATAGTTACTAAGAATATTTAAAAGCTTCTTCTTTACTACTGTTGTTAAAATCATGATAAATACCCCTTACCCACTAGTACAAACTTTGTTTTTGGCAATTAGGTCTATATCACAACATTAGCTATATATATGATTTTTAATACAATTTGTATAATTATATACTATTATTCCAATATTGTCCACTGATAAAAGTAACCTTTTTCCCAAAAATCCGTCTACAAAAAGTAACTTCAAGAATACTATCTTCCAATCAACAAAATCAAAAGCACCGATAAAATTTCCTATATAAACTTTATCAGTGCTTTTATATTTAAAAATTTTATAAATTAAAAAATAGAAGATATTTTCCTATTTTTTAATAGAATACCTAATAATCCAATATTATCTATAATATTCAGCTATTCCCTTTTTCCATATCTACCGAACCTCCATTCCTGAATCTCTATATAATCTATAGAAATGGTTTGTAGGTCCTGCCCCTTTACCTATATCAAGTGAGTGGGCTATTACATCGTCTATATAATCCTTTGCCTCAAATATTGCCTTTGTTATATCCATGCCTAATGCCAGGTTAGATGCTATTGCCGAAGAGAGTGTACAACCCGTACCATGGGTATTCTTTGTCTCTATTTTAGGAGAACCATAATGAGTAAAAGTATCTCCATCAAACAACACATCTACTGCATCTCCTTCTAGATGTCCCCCTGTTATCAATACATTTTTTGCTCCCATATCATATATAAACTTGGCAGCCTCCTCCATATCAGCTATACTTTCTATTTTCTCTCCTACAATCTTCTCTGCCTCTGGAATATTGGGAGTCACCACAGTAGCTATTGGAAGCAGTTCCCCAATCAATGTATCTACAGCCTCTGGATTTAATAGATCATAACCACTTTTAGACACCATTACAGTATCTAAAACTATAATCTCTGGATCATAAAGCCTTAACCTATCTGCAATTGTAAGAATACTCTCTACCTGCGATACCATGCCTATCTTTACCACATCCACAGCAATGTCCTTAAATATGGCATCTATCTGCTTCCCTATAATATCTGGATCTATATCCTGTACTGCAATGACTTCCTGTGTGTTTTGGGCTGTCACTGCCACTATGACACTCATGCCAAATAGTCCATGGGCAGAAAAAGTCTTTAAATCAGCCTGAATACCTGCTCCCCCACTACTGTCAGAACCTGCAATCGTAAGTGCCGTCTTCATAATATATCTACCTCCTTGCCTTCCATTGTCCTGTTCATATTTCTAACAGCACACATCTTTCCACACATTGTACATGAATCAGAAAGCTCCGGCATAGAACTCTCCCTATATTCCCTAGCCTTATTGGGATCTATGGCAAGCTCAAACATCTTTTCCCAATCTAGCTTTCGTCTTGCCTCACTCATCTCATCATCCCAATCTTGAACTCCCTTTATGCCCTTTGCTATATCACCTGCATGGGCTGCAATCTTTGTGGCTATTATACCCTCTTTCATATCCTCCACATCAGGAAGTCTCAAATGCTCCGCCGGAGTCACATAACAGAGGAAATCCGCACCACTTGCAGATGCCACCGCCCCACCTATGGCACTAGTTATATGGTCATAACCCGGCGCTATATCCGTTACAATGGGCCCAAGCACATAAAAAGGGGCTCCACTGCAGAGTTTTTTCTCTAGAAGGACATTTGCAGATATTTCATTCAATGGCATATGTCCCGGTCCTTCTATCATTACCTGTACTTTCTTCTCCCATGCCCTCTTTGTAAGTTCTCCTAAAACAATAAGTTCCTCTATCTGACTCCCATCTGTTGCATCCCTTATACTGCCTGGTCTACATGCATCACCAAGGCTTATGGTTACATCATATTCTGCACATATATCCAATATATTATCAAAATATTCATAGAAAGGATTTTCCCTATTATTGAATTCCATCCATGTATATATAAGTGAACCTCCCCTAGATACAATATTAGTAAGCCTCTCATGTTTTTTGAAAGTATTTACAGTTTTTCTATTGAGCCCACAGTGAATAGTGAGAAAATCTACTCCATCTTTGGCATGTGCCTCTATTACCTCTAAAAATTGCTCAGGCGTAATATCCTTAAGTTCCTTCTCGTGAAAGCCCACAGCATCATATATAGGCACTGTTCCTACCATAGCTGTAGACATATCTATGAGTTTCCTCCTAAATTCCTGAGTCTTTCCAAATGAGCTCAAATCCATTATTGCCTCTGCCCTCATTTCGATAGCCTCTTTTACCTTTTTAAGCTCTATATCCATATCATTACAATCCCTCGATACACCTAAGTTTACATTTATCTTAGTCCTCAAACCCTCTCCTATACCCTCTGGATCAAGGTTCTTATGATTTTTATTGGCAGGTATTATTATCTTCCCCTCTGCCATCTTTTCCATGAGCTCATGGATATCTATATTCTCCTTTCTGGCGACTATTTTCATCTCCCTTGTCACTATACCCTTTTGGGCTGCATCCATTTGAGTTGTGTATTTCATATGTTTTATACCCCTCTCTAAAGTAAAAAAAATTAATTAATACACTAATTTAAAAACTTATTAAATATATAGAATTTAGATTCTACTACTTGGGCGAGCACATATTGATATGCATACAAAAAAATGCTTACCCGAAGGTAAGCACTTATTTACAGATATTTGAATCCGAAATATTTGCTCCCTACGATAGTCTTAACTACATCAGGTTCCAAGGGTCAGGTTTTACCTTCTCAGCCAAATGGCCCCCCTGCAAACTTACATAATATTTACTTGTCTTAT
>DGES01000058.1:12438-23902 GCA_002386065.1 Firmicutes bacterium UBA3920 | reverse complement strand
AAAGATTCCATCATCTATAAAAATACAAAATGCAGCTCTTCTTATATCAACCTTTTTAATCATTGCGATAATTGCATCTTTTAATACAATAAAAGAGACGACAAAGACGGGAATAAAAAGTTTATTTACATGGATTATAGCCATGCTCGATAAGCTCAGCTCATTATTGTTATCTGAAGAGATGGCAGAAGAGCTGCCAAGAGAAATACAGGAATTTCCTATGGAGGGCACACCAAATCCACGGCATCCGATAGTAGAGAAGATACTTTATATTTTAGGCATAGTGATTACGATAATAGGGATAATAGTTCTCTTGTACGGCTTATATAAAGGCATAAAAAAGCTTATGGGCATCATATCTAAATGGATTAAGGGTTTTTTTATAGAACGTGAACTCTATGAAGAAAACTATGGATATATAGATGAAAAAGAGAGCCTTATAGATATGGAGAAGATAAAGGAAAAGTATATGGAAAAGATAAAATCTTTTATAGATAATATAATGGATAGAGAACCAAAATGGGAAGATTTAGAGACAAATGCTGACAAGATTAGGTATATCTATAGGGGGATTGTGTTTAAATATATAAAATCAGGCTATAGATATAAGGCGTATATGACACCAAATGAGATAGGAGAAGATATAGAAAAATGGTGTAGAGATGAGGAAAAGGATATATCAGTAAAACAAATTATATCTTTATATAATAAGGCAAGATATGGAGATGGAAGGGATATAGACGACAAGGAAATGGAACAAATATACAAAAACATAATTGATAAGGATGGGACTTTTGTGCTATAATAGTTATAACATGTAAAGACAAGTGACTTATGGAAATTAAATATCGATGCCAAATAATATGTCTATAAAATTGTTCAAATTCATAGTTTAATATTTTGCAATTATAGAAATATAGTTTTGGGCAAAACTTATATGGCATTAAGTCCAAATAGATGAGTGATGATGTTTTTTCTATTTTTAAATTGGGTTATTTAGTTAAGATATTTATGATTTATAAATATGAGAAATTGTTTTACAATACTCTTGGGAGTGTATCTATAATATGAAACCAGTTGTAGGTATAATATGTGATTATGATTATATATCCGAGAATAATAAAGTTTATGGGGGATATAATGAGGTCATATCACGATTTGGAGGACTACCTGTATTGCTACCTTGTAATAATAGTTTAGGTGATATACCTCAGATGTTAGATTTATTGGATGGAATATTACTTATAGGGGGAGACGATATAGACCCATTTTTTTTTGATGAACAGCCACATAGGAATCTAGGTAATGTGAATCCTTATAGGGATGAATTTGAAATTATGTTGACAAAACAAGCTATAGAGAAAGATATACCCATTTTGGGGATATGTCGAGGTATACAGATAATAAACGTGGCAATGGGAGGTACTCTATATCAGGATATAGAAGAGCAGCTTAATGGTACTCTATGTCATAGGCAGAAGGCTCCTAAATGGTATGGGATACATAAAGTTTCTTTAAATATGCAAAGTAAATTGTCAGTAGCTATTGGTCATAAGGAGATATGGGTAAATAGTTTTCATCATCAGGCCATCAAGGATATAGCCCTTGGTTTTGATGTAGTGGGCCAAGCCTCTGATGGCATAATAGAAGCTATAGAGGGAAGAGATAGGCTGTTTACAGTGGGGGTACAATGGCATCCAGAAAGAATGTTAACTAGATATGAACATGCTGATAATATATTTAAAGAGTTCATAGGGGCAACCAAGAGATATAAAAAGGGTATATCTTAGATTTTACGACATATATTCATGCCATAGCGAAGACTGATTTTTATGACGATAAATAGTTGTTATGGGCATATTATATAGAGGTGCAGCTATGAGGCGAGATAAAAATACATTGTGGATAAGAATTTATATTATAGCTATATGTATAATACGCACACTTTTATTATTGTTGGCAGGCATTAACGGGTTTAGTAAATATTTTCCCAGAGTTCAAGCTGATTATAACTTAATATTGTCAACTGTGTTGCTTATAATGTTTTGGCTCATAGCTATATTTTTTGAATCCATAAATCCATTTTTTATATGGGTTACTTTTCTGTTAGATGGGATTATGTCATATTTTTGTGGTATGGGTATATATAGACAATATAAAAGTATGAGTATATATGAATGTATATATTTTGGTAATATTATATTTATAATAATCGATGTCTTTTTGATAGTATATCTAGTCAATATGGAATATAAAATAAAAGAAGAGAAGCATTAATTTTTAGAATAGATAAAAAAGAGAAGGAGTGCTATATATGAAGGATATGTGGGATGGGATGAAATTAGGTTTTTCAGATTGGATAGAAAGCTTGACATCTGAATATTACATTAAAATTGTAGGCACTCTTATAAAAATAGTTCTTATATTTGTTATAGCCCATATTGTAATAAAAGTAGGAAATATACTGATATCTAATTTTTTTAAAAAGCGACAAGAGATGCGTTTTAGCTTAGATGAAAAAAAAGCAAATACTCTTGAAGCTCTATTTAAGAGTGTTTTGAAGTATTTAGTATATTTTATTGCAGTACTGATAATACTTCCTGAATTTGGAATACGCACAGAATCTATAATTGCGACAGCAGGAATAGGTGGGATTGCATTAGGAATTGGTGCACAAAGCCTTGTAAAAGATATAATAAGTGGTTTTTTTGTGTTATTTGAGGATCAATATGCAGTAGGGGATTTTGTGGCAATAGATGATGTAACAGGAACAGTAGAGGAGATAGGGCTTAGGATAACTAAGCTCAGGGGATTCAAAGGGGATTTAAATATAATTCCAAATGGACAAATAGAAAAGGTAACAAATTATACTCGAGGCAATGCCCTTGCTACAGTAGATGTGAATATAGCATATAGAACAGATATTGAAAAAGCAGTACAGGTAATGCAAGAAGTAGCAGATGAGTATGCAAAAGACAATAAAGATATTGTGGAACCACCTAGTGTACTTGGGGTAGTTAATTTTGCGTCCAATGGTATAAATATAAGATTAGTTGCAAGGACACTTCCTATGAAGCATTGGGAGGTAGAAAGGGAGCTTAGATGGGAAATAAAGAAAGCCTTTGATAGAGAAGGCATAGAGCTAGTTGATACGCGTAAGATATTGATAGAATCCACGGATGGGAGGGATGTGTTGTAATGGCTGTGAGATACGCTATAGGAGATATAGTACAAACCAGGAAAAAACATCCTTGTGGTAGTGATATATGGGAAGTCATTCGGATAGGAGCTGATTTTAAGATCAAATGTCAAGGATGTGGAAGAATCGTCATGTTAGATAGGGAGTCATTTGAAAGGCGAGTCAAAAAAGTATTGAATAGAGCCGAATAGCCAGAAAAGTATAGAAAGTATATTATTGCTTTTGAGCAAAAACTATGGAACAAATATTTATTTTATGTAATGATTTTATAGTGGAATTTTATGTAATAATAAATTATTATTAGTGGATTTTTAAATTTTGGGAGGATATGTTCATAAGACGTTTTGATAGGAAGCATTACTAAATAATATATGGAGAGGAGATGTATGTTTATGTTATGGTATATATTTATGTTATTCATTATGATTTCCGCTATACAACCGGCAATTAAACAGGCAATGTTAAATGCTTCAAGACAAAATCTTATATCAAAAATAGAAAAGAAGAATAAATCTAGGGTTATTACCCTTATTCATCGCCAAGAGACTTTGAGTTTACTTGGATTCCCAATAATGCGCTATATTGATATAAATGATTCTGAGCGGATCATAAATATCATACAAATGACAGACGAAGATATGCCCATTGATGTAATATTACATACGCCTGGCGGTTTAGCATTGGCTTCTTTGCAAATAGCCAGTGCTTTAAAAAACACAAAGGTAAGGTTACTGTATATGTCCCCTATTATGCCATGTCAGGAGGAACTCTAATTGCTTTGGCGGCAGATGAAATAGTTATGGGTGAACATTCTACACTAGGACCTGTAGATCCTCAAATTGGCAATTATCCAGCTCCGTCTATAGTTAACGTCTTAAAACAAAAGGATGTTTCAGATATTGATGATAAAACACTTATATTGGCAGATGTGTCACAAAAAGCTATAAAACAGTTGGAAAATTATATATTAAAGTTATTGCCAGAGTCCTATTCTGATGAAAAAAAGCAAAATATAGCTGAGATACTAACACAAGGTCGTTGGACTCATGATTTTCCTATTAATGTTGATATAGCAAAAAATTTAGGACTTAATATAAATACCGACGTGCCAGATGAAATATATGAACTTATGAGTTTGTTTTCACAACCAATTAGAAGTTCGTCAGATGTAAAATATGAACCCAAGTATAAAGGTGAACAAAGAAACAAAAATTCCAATTAAATAAAAAGGGATTATATGATGTTATAATGGATAAGTATAGTAATATCCTGACTTTTACAGTAAAAAAGATAATGTGAATAAGTTGTAGAAAAGAATATTGCAGAGGTTATACATAGTAGGTCAAAAATATTAGTAGAAAAAGCCTTGTTATTTAAAGGAACTGAAAAAAATTCAAAATAGGTGTTGACAAACTAAAGATTGATTGCTAATATATATAACAAAATACAATCACGTATAAGTTATATGCGAATAAGCCCCGGCAGCAAGTTTTCTTAAAGAGAAGGAAACCTGTTGTCGGGCATCGTTATAATCATAAAAACCGATGACGGAGAGATAAGATCTGCTATATCATCTTCAGCGAGCCGGTGGTTGGTGGAAACCGGTGGATATGCAGATTGTATGCTCACTCCTAAGGTGCAAACTTGAAAAGAGGATTCCTGAGTAGAGTTTGACGGGTGGTCCCGTTATAGGTCAGGGTTTGATAGAACCTGATGAGGCTCTGTACCGTGAGGTATAGGTAAAGCTAGGTGGTAACGCGAAAGTAAACCTTTCGTCCTTGCAAGAGGGCGAAAGGTTTTTTGTTTTTAGTTAGAAACGAACTCTAAATTTTATAAGCTAAATTAAATGCATATAAAGTGGATTAAACGCACTTAAGATTTACAATAAGATTTAAACGTCTAGGAATTTTAACTTGTTGTTATAGGTTGTTTTGAATGCATATCATGAAGAGTATATTTACAATATTAGACATCTATAAAAGACAATGGTGATTGGAAGGCTTATTAAAAAAGAAATCATAGAATTGTTAGAAGAAAAACCTATAAAAGACAATGCTGATTGGAAGGAGGTAGAGAAATGAAAATCACATGTGCTCAGGCGGTTCTTGAGGCATTAAAGCAAGAAGGTGTAGAGGTAGTATTTGGATATCCAGGTGGAGCAGTGCTTCCCATATATGATGCCCTCAGAGAATCTACAATTAGGCACGTACTTGTCCGCCATGAACAAGGTGCAGCCCATGCAGCAAATGGTTATGCTCGAACGACGGGGAAGGTGGGAGTCTGTATAGCTACATCGGGACCAGGGGCAACTAATTTGGTTACTGGGATTGCAACAGCTTATATGGATTCTATTCCAATGGTAATTATAACAGGACAAGTGCCCGTTGAAATGATAGGCAGAGATGTCTTTCAAGAAGTGGACATAACAGGCGCAACTGAACCTTTTACAAAGCATAACTACTTAGCTAAGAAAAAAGAAGACATCCCTCGCATATTAAAAGAGGCATTTCATATAGCTAGGACAGGTAGACAAGGTCCAGTACTCATAGATATTCCCAGGGATGTTCAGGAGGCTTTAATAGATTTTGAGTATCCCAAGGATGTGAATTTAAGGGGTTATAATCCTACTTATAAGGGAAATTATAAACAGCTAAAAAATGCAGCTCGTGCAATTGTCCACAGTAAGAGACCTGTTATATGTGTAGGTGGAGGAGTGATATCTGGAAATGCAACAGATGAGGTATTAGAACTGGCCAGACGTATTAAAGCTCCTGTTGCAACTACGTTAATGGGTATAGGTGCATATCCGTCAAAGGATCCCCTTTTTGCAGGTATGATAGGCCAATATGGAGCATATAGTGCAAATAAAGCCATAGAAGAAGCTGATTTGCTAATAGTATTAGGCGCAAGAATGGGTGATAGGGCAACGGGAAAAACAGATGAGTTTGCCAAGGGCGCAGATATAATACACATTGATATAGATCCTGCAGAGATAGGAAAAAACGTGAGTACTAATATACCGATAGTAGGAGATGTGAAGATTACACTGCGGGAACTTTTGAAATTCGAAATAGATAGAGAAGATTGGGACAAATGGCTGGATATGGTTGAAAAATTCAAAGATGATGAGTCTGTAATAAAGTCGCATGATGCGGAAGGGATAGATCCAATTTCTATTATAAAGGGCTTATCTTCCTTTTGTTCTGATGACACAATACTTGTGACGGATGTAGGACAGCATCAACTATGGGCAGGCAAGTACTTTGAAATAAATAGACCTAGGACATTTATATCATCAGGAGGATTAGGAACTATGGGTTATGGATTACCTGCTGCAATAGGAGCTAAAATAGCAAATCCAGATAGGGAA
Organism: Firmicutes bacterium UBA3920; assembly: GCA_002386065.1. GTDB lineage: Bacteria > Bacillota > Clostridia > Caldicoprobacterales > Xylanivirgaceae > UBA3920. The sequence goes on along the minus strand of DGES01000058.1, from coordinate 17,333 downwards.
GTTCTGCTCATAACAGGAGATGGGGGTTTTCAGATGAGTATGGCAGAACTTGCCACAATAAAGCAAGAGGGACTTGATATAAAGATAATAATATTTAATAATAGCACATTAGGTATGGTGAGAGAGCTGCAGCAACATCAATATGATGAGAGGTACTACGGAGTAGAAATGGTGGGCAATCCAGATTTTTCGAAGATTGCCTCTGCATATTCCATAAAATCTGTAAAGGTTGAGAGAGAGGCAGATGTATATCCTGCTATACAAAAAATACTAAACTATAAGGGGACAGTAATAGGCGAATTTTTAGTAGATCCAAAGGCGAATGTCATACCTGTCTCGAGGAGGTGTAGTGGTGAAACACATATTAGGAGTATTGGTTGAGAATAATCCAGGGGTATTATCTAAGGTATCTGGATTATTCAGTAGAAGGGGTTTTAATATAGAGAGTTTGGCGGTGGGAGTGACAGAAGATCCCTCCATATCCCGAATGACTATTGTGGTAAATGGAGACGGCTATATAGTAGAGCAGGTAACAAAACAGCTCAATAAACTCATAGAAGTTATAAAGGTAGAGATAATAAGCGATGATTCAGTTGTGCGGGAATTAGCACTCATAAAGGTATCTGCGAATGCATCTAATCGCAATGAGATAATACAAATAGCAAGTGTATTTAGATCAAATATTGTGGATATATCAAAAAACGCCTTAACAATAGAGATAACAGGGGACGATCAAAAGATATCTGCCCTTGTAGATATGCTCAAGGATTTTGGCATAAAAGAGATGGTGCGCACTGGAATTGTGGCCATGGATAGGGGAAATAGGATTATAAAGGCCAATAATTGAAAGAGAAGCCTAAGATTAGATAGGGTTTTACTCTACCTAAGTTTAGCATATAAAACATGGCTTATAGATTCCATTTCTTCTATAGAGGATGTATTGGGATTGTAGGCCATGGATAAAATTTGAGGAGGAATAGAGATGGCAAAGTTATATTACGATCAGGATGCAAATTTAGATCTACTTAAAGGGAAGAAGGTTGCGGTTATAGGTTATGGAAGTCAGGGGCATGCCCATGCATTAAATCTCAAGGAGAGCGGTGTAGATGTGAGGGTAGGACTTTATGAAGGGAGTAAGTCTTGGGAAAAGGCAAAAGCGGCAGGGCTTAGAGTGTTAAATACAGATGATGCTGTAAGAGAAGCAGATATAATAATGATACTTGTACCAGATGAGAAACAAGCAAAATTATATAGTGATAGTATAGAACCAAATTTAGAGAAGGGAGATGCCCTTGTGTTTGCCCATGGTTTTAATATACACTTTGGGCAGATAATACCTCCAGAGTTTGTTGATGTATTCATGGTGGCACCAAAAGGACCAGGTCATATGGTAAGGGATCAGTATAGGGAAGGAAAAGGAGTTCCTTGCTTAGTGGCAGTCCATCAAGACTATACTGGAAAGGCTTTAGACTACGCCCTTGCATATGCAAAGGGTATAGGAGGTACTAGGGCAGGTGTACTCATGACCACTTTTAAAGAAGAAACAGAGACGGATCTATTTGGTGAGCAGGTTGTTCTATGTGGTGGTGTTTCAGAACTCATAAAGGCAGGTTTTGAAACCTTGGTGGAGGCAGGATATCAGCCAGAGAGTGCATATTTTGAATGTCTCCATGAGATGAAGCTCATAGTAGATCTCATGTATCAAGGTGGACTTAGTTATATGAGATATTCAATAAGTGATACTGCCGAGTATGGTGATTACTGTGTGGGTAAGAGGATAATAGATGAAGATGCTCGTGCTGAGATGAAGAAGGTACTAGAAGAGATACAAGATGGAACCTTTGCCAAAAACTGGATACTAGAAAATCAGGCAAATAGACCACATTTCAATGCAATGCGAAAGACTGCTAGGGAACATCAGATAGAAAAGGTGGGTAAAGAGCTTCGAAATATGATGCCTTGGATAGACAGCAAAGATGTAGAATGAGAATGTATATTTATTAGAAATAATGTTTTTTCAACAATCATTCTGCAGAAACCATATCGTTGGTGTTATATGGGAAACATATAATATTGTGGAAAGAAAACTGCATAAAAGGGCATTAGCTGGTTTACAGTGTTTATGGCATTAGTCAAGTTTATAGAGAAGAGATATCTAGTCTGGGACTTGGCTAATGCCTTCTCCAATATAAAAAGTTTAGAAAAGGGAGATACAACAAATAGTCTAAAAATTCAGAAAGCAAGGAGGAAAATTTTATGCCAAAGCGCATATATATATTTGATACCTCCCTTAGGGATGGGGAACAATCACCTGGCGTCAATTTGAACGTCAAAGAGAAATTGGAGATAGGTCGTCAGCTTGAGAGGCTAGGGGTAGATGTTATAGAAGCAGGATTTCCCATTGCTTCCCAGGGTGATTTTGAAGGGGTAAAGGCCATTGCTGAGACATTAACAGAACCCATTATAACAGCCCTCGCCAGAGCTGTAAAAGGAGATATTGATAGGGCATGGGAGGCAATAAAAGGGGCACGTAAACCCAGGATTCATACATTTATAGCAACATCTCCAATCCATATGCAATATAAGCTTAAGAAAAGTCCAGAGGAGGTATTAAATCAGTCAATTTCGATGGTCAAATATGCGAGACATCTCTGTCCAGATGTAGAATTTTCGCCTGAGGATGCTACAAGGACAGAAAGGGAATTTTTATATAGGGTTATTGAAGGTGTTATAGACGCAGGAGCAACAGTTGTAAATATTCCAGACACAGTGGGTTATATGATGCCTGATGAATTCGGCAGTCTTATAGCAGATATTCGAAATAATGTACCCAATATAGATAAGGCTACTATAAGTGTTCACTGTCATAATGATTTGGGATTGGCGGTTGCTAACTCATTGGCCGCAATTAAAAATGGTGCATCTCAAGTAGAATGTACGGTAAATGGTATTGGAGAACGAGCTGGTAATGCAGCACTAGAAGAAATAGTTATGGCTATTAAGACCAGATCGGATTATCTAGATTATACTACTAATATAAACACAGAAGCTATATATAGGACTAGTATGTTAGTAAGTAGATTGACAGGTATGCATCTTCAGCCCAATAAGGCAATTGTGGGGAGCAATGCATTTGCCCATGAATCAGGCATACATCAACATGGTGTATTGAGTCATAGGAAGACATACGAGATAATGACACCTGAATCAATAGGTCTAAAGCAAAGTCAAATGGTACTTGGAAAGCATTCAGGTAGGCATGCATTTGAGGAACGCCTACGTGAACTTGGCTACACCTCCCTCGATAAAAAAGAGATAGATGAAGCTTTTACTAAGTTTAAGGTATTGGCAGATAAGAAGAAGCATGTACTAGATAGGGACATAGAAGCCATTATAAATCAAAAGGCCATAGAGGTGCCGCAGGTATATGAACTTATATATTTCCATATATCAAGTGGTAACACATTGATCTCTACATCTACGGTGAAGCTAAAATGTGAAAAGGGAGAATTGGAAGAGGCTGCTTGTGGTTCAGGACCCATTGATGCAACATTTAAGGCAATAAGTCGGGCAACTGAATTGGATATTAAACTTGAAGACTATTCCTTAAGGGCTATTACAAGTGGCGCCGATGCTCTTGGGGAGAGTACTGTGAGGATAAGGGAAAACGGTGAGATATTTACAGGCAGGGGAGTAAGTACTGATATTGTAGAAGCTAGTGCAAAGGCCTATGTCAATGCTATAAACAAGATGCTCTATGAGCTAGGATAAACTGAAAGTTAAGTTAAACAATAAAAAAACAAAAAAGGAGATGGTGGGGTTGGGAATTTAAAACAGACTAAGAAAAAAATATATATATACGACTCTACACTTAGAGATGGCGCTCAAGGGGCAGAGATATCTTTTACTGTAGAGGATAAATTGAAGATAGCCAAGGTTCTTGATGGATTGGGGTTGGATTATATAGAAGGAGGTAATCCAGGTTCTAATCCTAAGGATGCAGAGTTTTTTGAAAAAATGAGGGAAGTAGAGTTGAGACATGCAAAGTTAGTGGCATTTGGCAGTACCAGACGGCCGCATATTCCAGTAGAAGAAGATAGAAATGTTGGAGCACTTTTGAAGGCAGATACGGAGGTTATTGCAATCTTTGGGAAGAGTTGGGATTTTCATGTAACCCATGTATTGAGGACAACGTATGAAGAAAATCTAAAAATGATATACGATACAATATCATTTTTTAAAGGATTAGGTCGTGAAGTTGTGTTTGATGCAGAACATTTCTTTGATGGATACAATTCAAATCCCGACTATGCGATGGATGTTTTAGAGATAGCGGCAGATGCAGGTGCTGACTGGCTTGTATTATGCGATACAAATGGTGGCACATTTCCCAGTCGTATAGGTGAGATAATAGATAAGGTGGAGGAGAGATTTTCCATACCCATTGGAATACATGCTCATGATGATTGCGGTATGGCCATTGCAAACTCTATAGCAGCTGTAGAAAAAGGAGTATCTCAGGTTCAGGGGACTATGAATGGCTATGGAGAGCGATGTGGCAACGCAAATCTATCGGTAATCATACCTAATATTCAAATTAAGATGGGAATGGAATGTATACCAGAGAGCCGTCTTAGAAGTCTAACTAGTGTATCACGATATGTAGATGAGATAGCCAATATCCAATCCGATGAAAGAATGCCCTATGTTGGTAATAGTGCTTTTGCTCACAAGGGAGGTATGCATATAGATGCAATACTCAAAGAGCCCATGTCATTTGAACATATAAAACCTGAACTTGTAGGTAATGAGAGGCGCATTCTTATGTCGGAGGTGGCAGGACGAAGTACTATATTAAACAAGGTACGGAAGGTAGATCCCCATATTACAAAGGA
>DGES01000058.1:11898-12116 GCA_002386065.1 Firmicutes bacterium UBA3920 | reverse complement strand
GCACTTGACTTGGCCCTTAGGAAGGCTCTAGAGGTATTCTATCCCCAGCTAAAAGCTATGCGACTTACTGATTATAAGGTGAGGGTTTTGGATGCTGCACAGACCACTGCTTCAAAGGTCAGGGTCCATATAGAATCCACAGATGGTAAGAGGATGTGGGGTACAGTTGGAGTATCTACAAATATAATCGAAGCCAGTTGGATAGCACTTGTGGATTC
>DGES01000058.1:4342-11663 GCA_002386065.1 Firmicutes bacterium UBA3920 | reverse complement strand
CTGGAGGGAAAAATAACATATAGAATATAGAATGTAAAGAAGGGAGTATGCATATGGGAATGACAATGACTCAAAAGATATTGGCTAACAGCGCCGGCGCCGGCGCTGTTGAACCTGGCCAGTTTATAATGGCAGATCTTGATTTGGTATTAGGCAATGATGTGACTACACCAGTTGCCATAGAAGAATTTAAAAAGATGGGCAAAGCCGGTGTGTTTGACACAAAAAAAGTAGCTATAGTACCCGACCACTTTACTCCAAATAAGGATATAAAGGCAGCTGAGCAGTGTAGATTGATTCGAGAATTTGCCCATGAGATGGGTATAGAAAACTATTTTGAAATTGGGGAGATGGGTATAGAACATGCTCTTATTCCAGAGAAGGGATTAGTAGTAGCAGGTGATGTTGTAATAGGTGCTGACTCTCATACTTGCACTTATGGTGCATTAGGGGCATTTGCCACAGGTGTAGGTAGTACAGATATGGCTGCGGGCATGGCTACGGGAAAAGCCTGGTTTAAAGTGCCAGAGGGTATAAAATTTATACTTACAGGTAGAAAGCAAAAGTGGGTAAGTGGTAAGGATATAATTCTTCATATAATTGGAATGATTGGTGTAGATGGTGCACTCTATAAGTCAATGGAATACACAGGTGAAGGCATATCAGAACTTTCTATGGACGATAGATTTACAATTGCAAATATGGCAATTGAGGCAGGGGCAAAGAATGGAATATTTGAAGTAGATGAGAAGACGATCGCTTATATGGAGGAATATTCTACAAAACAATATGAGATATTTAGGGCGGATGAAGATGCACAATATAGCGAAGTATATGAGATAGATTTAGGGAAAATACGTCCCACGGTTGCGTTTCCCCATTTACCAGAGAATACTCGTACTATAGATGAAGTAGGAGACATAACTATAGATCAAGTAGTAATAGGTTCATGTACAAATGGACGATTGGAAGATTTGCGCATTGCAGCAAGTATACTAAAGGGACGAAAAGTAAAAAAAGGTGTGCGAACTATAATATTTCCTGCAACCCAAAAGATATATTTAGATGCACTGCGGGAAGGACTCATTGAAATATTTATAGAGGCAGGTGCGGTTGTGAGCACTCCCACGTGTGGACCATGTCTAGGAGGACATATGGGTATACTTGCAAAAGGAGAGCGAGCAATATCTACTACAAATAGAAATTTTATAGGTAGGATGGGACATAAGGAAAGCGAGGTATACCTTGCAAGCCCTGCTGTTGCAGCAGCATCAGCAATAACTGGTAAGATATCTTCTCCAGAGGAGGTGTTATAGATGTTAAAGGGAAAGGTGCATAAGTATGGCGATAATGTGGATACAGATGTTATAATTCCTGCACGATATCTCACAACTACAGATAAAAAGGAGTTAGCATCCCACTGTATGGCAGATATGGACGCAGATTTTATCAATAGAGTAGTACCAGGTGATATAATGGTAGCAGGCTGGAACTTTGGATGTGGTTCGTCTCGGGAACATGCTCCAATTGCCATAAAGGCATCGGGTATTAGTTGTGTAATTGCTAAGTCCTTTGCCAGGATATTCTATAGAAATGCAATAAATATAGGGCTTCCTATAATGGAATGTAGGGAAGCGGCGGAAGATATTGAATGTGGTGATATTGTGTCTGTAGACATGAAAGAAGGAATAATAATAAATCATACAAAGGAAAAGGAATATCGCGCTGTAGGTTTTCCTGATTTTATGCAAAAGATAATAGATGCCGATGGACTTGTAGGGTATACAAAGAAAGAAATGTAGGAAGGATGGAAAATTATGAAGATTGTTTTGATACCAGGTGATGGAATAGGCCCAGAAATAACAGGGCAAGTAAAAAAAGTATTAGATGCAATTGCATCTAAATATTCATATTCATTTCAATATGAATATGCACTATTAGGTGGGGTAGCAATAGATGAGATGGGTATGCCCTTACCAAAAGAGACTGTAGATAAATGCAAAGAGAGTAAAGCCATCTTTCTTGGAGCTGTGGGTGGAGATAAATGGGATGACCTTCCAGGCAATCTTCGCCCAGAAGCTGGACTTCTTGGGATAAGGAAGGCATTAGGATTATATGCAAATCTCCGTCCTGCTTTACTCTTTCCTCAACTTAAAGCGGCATCTACTCTTAAAGAGGAAGTGTTAGATGATGGCCTTGATATAATGATTGTCCGTGAACTAATAGGGGGTATGTATTTTGGTGAGAAGGGTAGAGAGGAACTTGAAAGAGGTGAGCGGGCATGGGATGTGGAGGTATATACTACAGAAGAGGTGGAACGGGTTGCGCGGGTCGCATTTGAGATAGCCAGAAGCAGAGGTGGACACCTTACATCTATAGATAAGGCCAATGTACTTGAAAGTTCTAGGTTGTGGCGTTCTGTTGTGGAAAAAGTGGCAGAGGATTATGGGGATGTAGAACTACGGCATATGTATGTGGATAATGCTGCTATGCAGTTAGTTAGAAATCCTAAACAGTTTGATGTAATAGTAACCAATAATATATTTGGCGATATACTAAGTGATGAAGCAGGTATGCTTACGGGTTCACTGGGTATGTTGCCTTCTGCCAGCATAGGTGATGGGAATGTGGGTCTATATGAGCCAATACATGGTTCGGCTCCAGATATTGCAGGTAAGGATGTGGCAAACCCCATAGCAAGTATTATGAGTGCTGCCATGATGTTAGAGTATTCCTTTGGTTTGGAGGATGGCGCACAGGACATATATAGGGCAGTAGAGAAGGTTTTGGATAGGGGTTATCGCACGCCTGATATAATGGAGCCAGGTATGAAAGAGATTGGAACAGAGCAGATGGGCGACTTGATTGCTGAAGCAGTGGTGAGATAGATATATAAATATATAAGGCAAAATAGATATATAAATATATAAGGCAAATATGTAGAGCATGGCAAATATGCAGAATCGTGCTTAATGGTGAGAGATAGAGATATAAAAGCAATTTAAATTTAATAGTTGTAAAAATACTCCAATACTAATATACTTGTAATTAGAAAAGGTGGGACTCTTTGGCTAGTTTTTAAGTCTTTATAAATTTAAATATGCTATAACCTTGGATGATTTCATTGGCTTACTATTAATGTTAATAGTGGATATTCATAGCTGCTCTATCTTATTATTGTTATCATGCTGCTATTGTTTCATTTGCATTATAAGGAGGAAACATGGAAAGATATACAGGACCTAAACAAATAAGATATGGACGTAGAAAAAGATATACTATAAACAAGAGGCGCTTTACTATTTTCCTTATTATCTTGTTTTTTATAATAATATTCACATCCTATATTATAATGCCCAATATATACTTCCCTCAATATAAAGTGACAGATATGGAGGATGGGCACCTTGAGATATATTTTAGTACAGCCTTAGATCAGAATGTACCATGGTTTTATTTAGCAGCAGTAGATAAGGCGGAAAATATCCAAGGGGAGCATATAACAAAAGAGAGAGCTGGTAGTATAGGCATATATCTACAGGGTATTCAGTCGCCAGAACAGCTAAAGAGCATGTTAGTAAGTTATCGTGACGATAAGAGTTTTATATCCAAGGTAGAGAGGGAAGTTAAGAAGTTTAAAAAATTGAACAGTATATATGAGAATAAGGTATTCCCCATTGCCTCAGAATATGAATATGCTTATGAGGATAGTTTTGGTGCAAAGCGAACCTATGGTGGAGAAAGGAGTCACGAAGGAATAGATATAATGTGTGATTTTGACATTCCCATCATATCGGTTTGTGATGGTGTAGTGGAAGCGAAGGGCTGGCTTGAACTTGGAGGATGGCGCCTATACATAAAAGGAAATGATGGCATCCACTATTACTATGCCCATATGTCTAAATATGCATCAGGTATAAGAGAAGGTAGTAGGATAAAAAAAGGACAATTGATAGGATATGTAGGCGATACGGGATATGGTTCAATAGGAACTAGTGGTAAATTTGACCCACATTTGCACTTTGGTATGTATGAGAAGGGCAAAGCAGTAAATCCATATCCATTTTTAAAGGCATGGGAGATATATAAGGTAAAACTCAATGGTGACTAATCTTAAGAATGTTTTTAAAATGGATGCAAAAAAGCTATCCGTACTAGATGAACTATAAGAAAATATAGACAGGAACCAATAGAGAAGAAGGTTCTAGCGATTTTATAAATAGTTTTGGAGGAGATAAGAAATGAGAAGTAATAGGGTAAAGACAGGTTTTGAAAAGGCCCCTCATCGCTCTCTTTTCAAGGCCATGGGTTATATTGATGAGGAACTGGACAGACCCCTTATAGGTATTGTAAATGCCAAGAGTGAAATAATACCAGGTCATATACATCTGGATACGATAGCAAAGGCTGCCAAAGAAGGTGTTAGAATGGCAGGGGGTACTCCCATTGAAATTCCGTGTATAGGTGTGTGTGATGGCATAGCAATGGGGCATATGGGAATGAAATATTCTCTTCCAACCCGGGAGCTCATAGCAGATAGTATAGAGGCAATGGCGATTGCCCATGGTTTTGATGGTCTAGTCTTAATACCTAATTGTGATAAGATTGTACCAGGTATGTTAATGGCAGCTGCTAGACTTAATATTCCAGCCATAGTTGTGAGCGGTGGTCCTATGCTTGCAGGTAAGCTAGGAGGTCAGGATGTGGATTTGAGTACGGTTTTTGAAGCAGTAGGGGCTGTGAAGGCTGGTAAAATGACAGAAGAAGAAATGAGAGAATTAGAAGATAAGGCATGTCCTAGCTGTGGTTCGTGTTCTGGTATGTATACTGCCAATTCTATGAATTGTCTTACAGAGGCATTGGGAATGGCCCTTCCTGGGAATGGAACAATTCCTGCAGTATATGCAGCTAGGGTGAGACTTGCAAAGGAGACGGGTATAACCATAATGGAGCTTGTGGAAAAAGATGTTAAACCTAGGGATATAATGGGAGAAGATGCCTTTAAAAATGCACTAACTGTAGATATGGCCCTTGGATGTTCTACGAACTCAGTACTTCACCTTCCAGCTATTGCAAATGAGGTAGGTATTTCGATTGATTTAGATATAGTAAATGAGATAAGTGAGAAAACGCCTAATTTATGTCGATTAAGTCCTGCAGGTCCTCATCATGTAGAAGATCTTTACATGGCAGGAGGGGTACAGGCAGTTATGAAGGAACTATCTAAAGCCAACCTCATAGACATAGATAGAGAGACAGTTACAGGAAAGACAATAGGAGAGAATATAAAAAGGGCTGAGATTTTAAATGAAGAGGTTATAAGGTCTATATCCAATCCCTATAGTAAAACCGGTGGCATAAGAGTACTTAGGGGTAACTTAGCTCCAGATGGTGCGGTGGTAAAACAATCAGCAGTAGCTCAAGAGATGCTTGTTCATAGAGGTCCTGCTAGGGTATTCAATTCAGAAGAAGAGGCATTTGAATCCATATTAAATGGGAATATAAAGAAAGGCGATGTAGTGATTATACGATATGAAGGTCCTAAAGGCGGTCCTGGTATGAAGGAGATGCTGTCTCCTACATCGGCCATAGCTGGTATGGGATTGGATAAGGATGTAGCTCTTTTAACAGATGGGCGGTTCTCTGGTGCTACTCGAGGGGCATCAATAGGTCATGTATCTCCTGAGGCAATGGAGGGAGGTCCCATTGCTGTGGTTGAAGATGGAGATATTATCTCCATAGATATACCAGCTGGAAGGCTTGATGTGGAATTATCTGATGGCGAGATTGAAAGACGGCTTAAAACATGGAAGATGCCAGAGCCTAAGATAAAAGAAGGATATCTTGCAAGATATGCTAGTATGGTGACATCAGCTGGCGCCGGCGCAGTGTTAAAAAAGTAGGCATATCTATAGATTAATATTAGAGTATCATATATTTAAGACGTTAGTGTATAATTTTCGTGGTTATTAGTATGTACAATAAATAAATTTATTCGACTACTCTATTTAATATCTCTGACATCACGAGCATGAGTATTGCAAAGAACATCAAAAATATAGGATATAGACCTATGTTTATATTGTCTGCAATTAAACCAAAGAGTGGTGGCATAAAAGTGCTGCCAACATAAGCACTTGCCATTTGTATTCCAATAATTGCCTGAGAATTTTTCTCTCCAAAGTTTGACGGTGTGGAGTGTATTATTGATGGATAAACAGGAGCACAGCCAAGACCGATAATGACAAGACCGATTAAAGCTGTTATATTTCTTACACCAGGAAACCCTACCAATATAATTCCGAAAATAACAATTATTATACCAAATCGAATGAGTAACTTATCTCCTGTTCTATCAGCAATAAATCCGCAAAGAAAGCGCCCAAAGGTTATTCCTATGAAAAACAACGATGTAAATTTTGCGGCAATTTCGGAATCAATTCCGCGAAATTCTACAAGATAACTACTTGCCCATAAACCTGTTGTCGTTTCAAGGGCACAGTAACCGAAAAAGGCCAGAAGAACAAACTTGACCCCTTTTATCTTCAGAGCTTGGGGCAGACTCAGAGTCGCTGTTAAAGCTTCAGAGCTACTTTCAATAGTATTCTCCCTTTTCCAGAGTGGAAGGCTGGCAAAAAGTATAGCTGTCAACACAATCTGCAGGACGGCAACCGAGCGGTAACCACTGTTCCATCCAAAGTTGTGTGTTAGGCAATAACTCATAATGTATGGACTGACTGTTGCTCCAATTCCCCAGAAGCAGTGCAGCCAGCTCATATGTCGTGAGGCATAGTGTAGTGCAACATAGTTGTTTAAAGCAGCATCCACTGCGCCTGCACCAAGTCCATATGGGATAGCCCATAGGCAAAGCATAAGAAAAGAATTAGAAACAGAAAACCCAAACAGTGCCACTGCTGTCATCATCACACTGATCGCAGTTACAAGCCCTGCTCCGAGTTTTCTCGTCAGCTTATCGGACATAAGACTAGATATTATGGTTCCACTAGCAATAATCATTGTTATAATTCCAGCATAAGACATTGGTACACCAAGTTGTCCATACATTATCGGCCATGCTGAACCGAGAAGCGAATCTGGCAGTCCAAGGCTTATAAAGGCAATATATATAATTATAAGTAAAAATGAATACATAAAAGTCCTCCAGATATTATTGTATTGTAAGGATAGAATTTCTAAAATACTTTTTTTGTTTCCTTATTTTTTCTATAATTCAATTGCGAAAAAAGATCTCATAATCTGCAATTATACCACAATACATAGGTACAATCTATAATTTTAAACTCATGAGTTTTTTCCCCAT
>DGES01000058.1:2213-4176 GCA_002386065.1 Firmicutes bacterium UBA3920 | reverse complement strand
TAGAGAAGTCAAACATATGGTACTTTACAAAAATTTAAAGAATATATAACAAATAAGGATCAAAATAGGGGCTGTGGCAAAAATAATTAATTAGTTTTGCCACAGCCCCATGCTTACTCTTTAGTTGGGAATTTAGCTGCAGCTTCTTTGTCTACAAATACAGTGACATTTGGATGAAGTTGCAGCACAGATGCAGGTACATCGGGCGTTATGGGTCCATATAAGGCCTTATACATTGCGTCTGCTTTATCGGCACCTTTTGCAAGCAGTATAATCTTTTTTGCCTGCATTATAGTCTTTATGCCCATAGAAATTGCATGAGTAGGTACCTCATCTATGGAATCAAAAAATCTAGAGTTAGCCTCCCTTGTAGAAGGTGTCAACTCAACTACACTAGTTATACTATGAAACGGAGTCCCAGGCTCATTAAAACCTATATGGGCATTACGACCGATACCAAGTACCTGTATGTCTATGCCGCCCACGGATTTGATTTTCTCTTCATAGTTGGTGCATTCTTCTTCAAGAGATTCGGCGAGTCCATTGGGGATATTTATATTCTCCCTTGATATGTTCACGTGGTTAAATAGGTTTTCATCCATATATGCATGATAGCTGCAGGGATGATCGTGTGGAATACCCACATATTCATCGAGATTAAAGGTTATGACGCGAGAAAAGTCTAACCCTTCATTTTTGTGCATGTCTACAAGCTGTTTATACATGCCAATGGGTGTACTGCCTGTTGCTAGTCCTAGTACACTGTCAGGTTTCCTTCTTATATGATTAGCGAATTCTTCGGCAGCTTTTATATCTAATTCTCTTTCATCCTCACATATTATGATCTTCATGATACGTAGTACCTCCTTTTAATTTATGGACTGTGTACCCTTTACATTCTAACACATTTTAATTATTTTGTTCAATTATTTCAAAAAAAAACGGTATAAAGTTGGTTACTTTTGTCTATTGTGCGATATAGAAGAAATACATACAATAGACATATGTATGACTGCCTAATTACAAAATGCCATTTAATGCAAAAAGATTATCTATTGTGATTTAATTTGGTTTTAATATAGTAATTGTTGGATAAATATATTATATATGCACATATAGTGGTATAATAAGTACATAAAGAGATGGGAAAGGGTGATTGGATGCCTTTAGATGCATATATAGAAAGGAATAGGGAAGCGATTATAGAATCAGTACAAGACCTTATTTCTATACCTAGTGTAAAAGGAGAGGCGGTAGAGGGCAGACCACTAGGTAATGGTCCCGGTAAGGCATTAGAACATGTATTAGATCTGGGTAAGAAATTAGGGTTTAAGGTAAGAAATGTAGATGGCTATGCAGGATATGGTGAGATAGGCACAGGAGATGAAATAATAGGTATACTAGGTCATCTAGATGTGGTGCCCGCAGGTGATGACTGGACATATCCTCCATTTAGTGGAGAGATCCATGATGGAAGGATATATGGCCGAGGTGCCATTGACAATAAAGGTCCTACAATTGGTGCTATGTATGCCATGAAGGCGGTATTAGAGTCTGGACTGCCTATAAATAAGAGGGTGCGTATAATATTTGGTACTGATGAGGAAAGTGAATGGCAGGGTATTAAGTATTATTTAAAGAAAGAACCTATGCCTGACTTTGGCATAGTTCCTGATGCCAACTATCCAGTTATACATGCGGAAAAGGGTATTTTGAGTATAGCCCTAAAGAAGGAATTTGACGGAGAAGAGGAAACATCCAATATAGAGTATATAAAAGGTGGCCATAGGGTAAATATGGTTCCAGATAGATGTGAATGCTCCTTTATAACAAAGCGTGACAGTGATAAGATACTTACACATTTAAATACATTTAAGGAGTATGCCCAATATGATATGAGGGCCGATTTCAATTCGGAAGACGGAAGGTTATTTATAGAATCGACTGGTAAGAGTGCCCATGG
>DGES01000058.1:0-1884 GCA_002386065.1 Firmicutes bacterium UBA3920 | reverse complement strand
GATAGATATTCGTTATCCTGTTACATACAAGTTGGCTAAGATAATGAACAATATATATGAGATTGCAGGTGAATATGGTATAGAGGTTGAGATAATAGGTCATAATCCTCCATTGTACGTACCAAAGGATGATGCCCTTGTCAAAAAACTTTTAGATGTATATACGGAGATGACAGGAGAAAAAGCAGAGCCCATTACGACAGGAGGGGGTACATATGCTAGAGCTTTGGATTATGCAGTTGCATTTGGTGCCCAATTTCCTGGTAGGCCAGACCTTGCCCATCAAAGGGATGAATATATAGATATAGAGGATCTATTACTTCATACGAAGATATATGCGAGGGCAATAGCCGAACTTGCCAAGTAACCCTATTTTATATTGGAGAACTCAAATAATAAGAGCCATTTTTTAATATCTATACCAGCTGAATATCCACCTATACTGCCATCTGAAGAAAGCACCCTATGACAGGGGATTATTATGGGAATTGGATTGGCGCCGCATGCTTGTCCTACTGCCCTATAAGCATTTGGCGAACCAATCTTTTTGGCAATATCTTTATAGGAAGTAGTATGGGCATAAGGTATTTTGAGAAGTGCTTGCCACACCTTCTGCTGAAATGGTGTACCTTTTATATCCAAGGGTAGATCGAAAGACATACGATTGCCATAAAAATATTCTGAGAGTTGGAATTTGGCTGCATTGATATGTTGGAGTACAGTTTTATCTTTGGGAACCTTAATTTTCTTATTATATTTTATTCCTTCTTGTAGAAGATGTATATATGTGATTCCTTTATAAGAGGCGGATATTATTATCCATCCTATAGGGGTGTCTATAGATTTGCTATAACAGTTATACATATATGTAATGCCTCCTTGTATATTAGTATTAATTAATGAATCTTAATTTTTATACTTTTCACTCCTACGTTTGATGTTATAGTTAATATATTGGTCTATAAATTTACATCATTTCGCTGTTATATTTTTAATAGATTCTCCAAAGTAAATAGTTTAGATATTACATTATTTGGAAGTTTTATAGGTCATATTGTAAATATTTTACTTTAATATAGAAAAAGTTTAAAAAACTTACATAAGGTTATTGAAAAAATATACGGTTTATATTATAATTATAAAAACTAAAATATTATGAATTTAGCTCATTATAAGGATAACACCATCAATAGTTGTTATCCTTATAATTATATACATTTGGTATTTAAAATATTGATCTATAAACCTGAATAATTTAATGGATAGCTTTTTTAATATTCATAATGGCTATCCATATAATATACCAAAAACAAAAGGCTGTGAAGGGAAGAGTAGAGATGTTGTTCCAGGCAACAGAGAGTCGGATTAGGTGAGAGCCGGCGCTGTGGGCATATCTTGAAGATCCTCCCAGAGCTATTAGGCTGAAGTGGCAGTAGGCCTAATCGGTATGTACTCGTTATAGTACAGGGATATAAATTGCTAATTTTAGTGATCGTATCCTTATGAGACCTTTTTCGCAAGGAATAGGTGAAATTGGGTGGTACCACGGAAGATCTTTCGTCCCATGGAGGAGACGAGAGATTTTTTTATTTTGCATAAAAAATTAGGAGGAAGAGGTATGAAGAAAATTAAAGGTGCACAGATCTTTGTAGAATGTTTGAGAGAACAAAGCGTAGATACCCTATTTGGCTATCCAGGTGGAGCTGTCCTACCTATATATGACGCACTGTATGATGCAAAAGATATAAGGCATATACTTACTGCCCATGAACAAAATGCTACTCATGCTGCAGATGGTTATGCACGTGCAACAGGGAAGACGGGGGTAGTGCTTGTAACTTCAGGTCCTGGGGCTACTAATACGGTAACGGGTATTGCCACTGC
>DGES01000033.1:11512-13264 GCA_002386065.1 Firmicutes bacterium UBA3920 | reverse complement strand
ACAACTCAATCTATTAAAAAGTTAAAAAACATATTAGAGAATAGGCACTTGATCCAAACAGAGTCTATAATAAATAAGGCTTCTTTTTATTTTCTAAATTCAATGGAATTTCGATAACTACCCTAGCACCCATTTTATCATCATACCGATTTTCTAATATTAATTTACCATTATGCAATTTTGTTATCATATCAGTAATATACAATCCCATGCCATAATGGCCTTTTAAACTTCTACTCTTCTCCCCCATATAAAATTTTTTATACGCGTTTTCAATATCTTCCTTTGTAAACCCTTCTCCATTATCAATAACGATAAATCTAAGGCTTTCTCTAGTTCCTTCAACTATAAATTGTACTTCCCCATTCTCCTTTGAATAATCTACTGCATTTAATAAAACATTTATAATTCCCCTCTTTAAAAGATTAGCATCGGCTTTTATATAATATGGTATATTTCGTTGATTAAATCTTATTTTTAATTTCTTATGATTAGCCATAGCTCTTATTTTATCTTGTAATTCTATTATAAGATTTGAGGTTTCAATTTTTTCAAATTTAACATTTGTTTTGTTTTCTGTTTTTGTAATATCCAATAAAATTTTGATATAAGTTTCTATATCCTTTGTACCCTCCAGTATAAATTCGATATATTCATCTTTTTCCTCATCTTCATTTAATTCTTTTAATAATTCCGAATTTCCTCGTATTATAGTTAACGGCGTTTTTATATCATGACCTAACATTGAAATTTGTTCATTTTTACTTTGTTCTAAACTCCATTGTTCTTCTAATGCTTTCTTTAATTCAGTTTTCATATCCTCAATTGAATCAAGAACATCATTAAATTCTTTTATTTGAGAATGTCCTGCACTAAATTTAATGTCCTTTTGTTTTATTTTATCTGTTGCACTAAATAAAGGCCTCATTTCTTCTTTTAATTCTTTAGCAAATAAAACCGAAATAATAATACTAAAAAACATTGCATTTAAGACCATTGTAGTAATCAATATAGTATCAGGATTTGGAAGATAGCTATTCAATTTAGAGTTAGAATATCTTGGTTGGACAAAATACTGAAGTATTAAATATTCATTATCCCTTCTTATTAATTTATAACTCTTTTTACTTCCTTTTAGTTCAATCTCTCCCTTTGCATATAAGATTGCTTCTTCAATAAACTTCTTTTTTAAATCTCCCTCTTTCGGGACATAGTCTTTACTTAAAATCATATAAAAAGCTCCATCTGGAATCATATGTTTTCCAATCTTAGGAGCATTAGCAAGCCTCTCCATTTTCCTGTCAATTTGATTTTCCACATAATTTGCAGGTAATAATATATCTGTGTTTAAAATAATATTATATACAAAAAAGGGGACAATCACTGCTATCCCCACAGTAACAAAAGATATAAATAAATATTTTAAAAATACAATTTTTAAAGTTCTCTGTCTTTTGTCCATTTGTATCCTATCCCCCAAACTGTTTCAATTGGCTCTTTTTTAAATTCCTTTAACTTGCCCCTTATATTTTTAATATGCTCAGAAATGGTAGAGCTATCACTAACTCCATCATACCCATATACTTTTTCGTATATCTGATCTCTTGAGAAAACTTGCCCTCTATTTTTCATAAGAAATTCGCATATTTCATATTCGCTTTTTGTAAATGGTATTTTTTTATCCTCTACTAATACCTCTTTTCCTGCTAAATCAAATTTTAGGCCTGATATATAAATCATATTTCTTTTTTC
>DGES01000033.1:10659-11290 GCA_002386065.1 Firmicutes bacterium UBA3920 | reverse complement strand
GGTTTTGTAATATAGTCATCTCCGCCTATGCCTAATCCATACATTATATCACTTTCCATATTCTTAGCAGTTAAAAAAACAATAGGATAATCTACTAAATCCCTAATTTTTTCACAAAATGCAAATCCATCTATATTAGGCATCATAATATCTAATAGAATTAAATCATATTCCCTTAATTGATTAAAATCAATATCCAAAGGATTATCTATTACAGTAACAATATGATTATCTTTTTCCAGGGAGTTTTTTATTAATTTTAAAATTCTAGGGTCGTCATCAACAGCTAATATCTTAGCCATATAATTCACCACCTAATGAAAATAAATTATATATATTTTATTAAGCTAGTTCTTTTATAAATAACCTTAATCATAAGACTTTCTCCCCTCCCATCTATTAAACCAAAATATACTAAGGGCTAAACCAATAAATATACTAATTATTAAAATTAATAACCCTTTGCTTATAACTGGGAGTATATCATATAAACTTAATTGATTTAATTCTATTAACGTTAGAAAGTCACAGAGTCTAATCCCCCAAGCCCAGGGAGTAATATGCCAAATTCCATCGCCAAGACCTGTTTCCATTAATGCAGCTATTAATACCCCTGCAATTCCTAATCCTA
>DGES01000033.1:8955-10326 GCA_002386065.1 Firmicutes bacterium UBA3920 | reverse complement strand
AGGCAAAGGTAAAAATAGCTATTACAATTGAAAAAATAGACAATAGGAGTAATACTAATAGTTTGCTACAATAGGATGTAACTTTCCTTTTAAAAAGGATAAACATATTTTGAAAACCTCCCGCCTGTTCCTCTTGTTCTGCAATTATTCCCGTTATTATTCCAATTAATAGTGGAAATATAATAGCCACTGTTTGATAATATGCAGCTAATTTTGTACCAGTGTCCCAGCTAGATACAGAATAATATAATAAAAATAGGGAAGCACCTATTATTGGAATTAATATATGAATATATATAATAGAGGTCCTTTTTAGTTTTATAAAATCTGCTTTTATATTTCTCAACAACATTAACATATTATTTCGCCTCCTGATTTTGAAACCAATTAGCTGTTAATATTATCAGACCTATAGCTAATATAAGGGAAATTCCAATACCAATTGGAATAACACTAGGGTTTGTCAATAAATCTCCTACTTCTAATGGAGTTCCATTTGGGTGAATTCTTAAAAAAGCGGCCATTAAACGGGAAGTATAGCTATATGGAGAAATCCACCATATACTAGAATCTACCAACATAATATTTAATATTGTTCCAAGTCCAAAATTAATTAAAATTCCTCCTAAAAACTTAAACTTAGTACATAGAAATAGTGAAAATGGTATTTGCCAAAAAGATGTAATTGACATAATGATTATAGCAATAAATCCTTTAGTAAGTGAAATTTCCAAGGGAAGACTAAATATATTTCCTAGTTCTTTTATACCTATTACCAATACCATGCTTGATAAAAGTAGATAAATGGAAATTAGAATCACTTTCCCATACCATACTTTTTTCAAATCTACAGGCAGGGAATATATCCCTCTATAGGATAATTTTTTCTCTTCTATTTGGTTAACTAATATAGATATTAAGGTTATTGTCCCAGGTAGCATAATCACATACCAAAAATTATATCCATTTACCTCAAACCATAAAGGTGATAGAAGTGCGATCAACAAAGTAACAATAGGACTTAGTATAATTATTTTTTTAGTAAAGGTTCTTTTGCATTTTAAATTTTCTGCCTTCAAATATTTAATCATTATACTACCTCCTCTTGTGAATTTCTCACTACTTCCATAAATACAGATTCTAAATCTACATTGGAATTTACTTCCCCCTCATATCCTAAAATACCATTATTTATTATCCCAAGATGATCTGCTATCTGTTTTACTTCTGATAAAATATGGCTAGATAATATAACTGTTATACCTTGTGAAGGAAAGGTTCTGATTAAATCTCGTAATTTCTGAATACCAATAGGGTCAAGACCATTTGTTGGCTCATCTAAAATTAATAATTTTGGATTATTTAAAAGAG
>DGES01000033.1:6714-8697 GCA_002386065.1 Firmicutes bacterium UBA3920 | reverse complement strand
CCAAGTAAAATGGATCTAACCTTTAGATTTTCTCTAGCAGTTAAGTTTTCATACAATGGAGGTGATTCTATTAATGCTCCTATATTAAATAAATCACTTCTACTCCATATGTGATTATCAAAAATGATTTGTCCACTCGTTGGGTGAAGAATTCCAGTAATCATCTTTAAAAATGTAGATTTCCCAGCTCCATTAGGTCCAAGAAGTCCATAAATAGAATCTTTTTTCACTGAAATAGAAATATTGTTTACAGCTTTTTGTTTTTTGAAAAATTTGCAGAGGTTTTTTGTTTGCAAAATATAATTATCCATATAATCATCCTTTCTTTTTTTCTAGCTTAATTGTAATAAATAATTTTAAGGATTTTATAAGAATTTTAATTTATAGATTAATTTTTAAAATATATCTAGTAATTATTAAAACCTCTGTAAAGTGCTTTGGTGAAATCATACACTTGCGTATCTACACTTTTTTACAATTACATCATATGTATGGCAAGTAGCATGGAAGACATCTACCCTATCTTAGACTATGTTTATGCCATAAATAAAAGTTATCCACAAATCTTGAAAAAGTATAGAATTCTTTTTTTGAAAAGTCTGAAAATTAAGAGTTTCCTGTGGATAAGAAGCAAGTTATCCACATTATATGCCAAAATAATTCATTGCCCTACTTTTGTTCAATTTGACATACATTGATTATTGTTATATATTAAAAGTTACGCTGTTTTTCTGCCTTTTTCTATCACGCATATACAGAAATTATACAATGTTTTATATTTACAAGGGAGTGGTTAATTATCAAATTATTTAAGAAAAAAAGGGTTGTTATTCCGTTCTTATTAATTAGCATAATATTATTTGTCAGTGGTGATGTGTTTTATGCACATGGCAATACAAATAATTCAAATAGAGAGAATGGTACAATTGTATTTGCAGATTGTGGCTGGGATAGCATAAGGATTCACAATGCCATCGCAGCTTTTATACTTGAAAAGGGATATGGATACAATACAGATGTCATAACCGGTTCGTCTCCCATAGCTATAAGGGGGCTTAGGCAAGGTGATATTGATATATGCATGGAAGCTTGGACTGACAATGTAAAAGACGTATACGAACCCGGATTGGAAAACGGTGAATTTGTAGAGCTTTCAGTGAATTTTGATGACAATGCACAAGGTCTATACGTACCCACCTATGTAATTAAAGGTGATGAAAAGCGTAATATAGAACCCATCGCACCGGAACTACATTCTATAAAGGACTTGCCCAAATATTGGGAAGTGTTTAAAGATCCTGATGACCCTAGTAGAGGGCGAATATATGGTGCCCCCCCAAATTGGCTTGCAGATGAGATACTACGTACCAAAATGGAAACCTATAATTTAAAAGAGACATATAACTATTTTAACCCTGGATCAGATACATCTTTAAACACTTCAATAGTTTCTGCCTACGAAAAAGGCGAACCTTGGGTAGGCTATTATTGGGATCCCACATGGATAATAGGAAAATACGATATGACCTTATTAGAAGATGAACCCTTCGACGAAGCAAAATGGGCTAATGGCTACGCATGTGAATTTCCAGGCGTCAAAGTTACAGTGGTAGCAAATAAAGATTTTGCACAAAATTACCCTGATGTTGTGGGTTTTTTAGAAAACTATGAAACCAGTACAAAGCTCACCAGTGAGATGTTAGCATACATGCAAGATAATAATGCAGAGGCAGAAGAAGTTGCAAAATGGTTTTTAAAAGAATATGAAGAAGTGTGGACACAGTGGGTTCCAGAAGAGATAGTAGAAAAGATAAAGGATGATCCAACTTCTAAAGGTAAATGGTTTAAGCAAGGTCTTAAAGGGTTCCCCGAAGGAATTAATATTCGATTAGGACATTATATTGAACTGTTTGTAAAATGGCTAACAGAACACTGTCAAAGTTTTTTTGATGCTTTAGGGGCAGGTGTCAACTGGATTGTCTC
>DGES01000033.1:5501-6500 GCA_002386065.1 Firmicutes bacterium UBA3920 | reverse complement strand
AACATACAGATAGTACTAAACTCCATACCCTGGTTTATTTTTATACTTATAATATTCCTCCTTGGATGGAAGACAGTAAGTTGGAAATCTGGACTTATATATGCCATAATGACATTTTTAATTGGTGGATTGGGGCTGTGGAATGAGATGATATTCACCTTAGCCATAGTTATAACAGGAGTAATAATATCTATATTAATAGGAATACCCGTAGGCATCTATATGGCATCTAGTACTAAATTAGAAGCTTTTATGAAACCATTACTAGATGGAGCCCAAACCATGCCTAGCTTTGTACACCTTATACCTGCTATGATTTTCTTTGGTCTTGGTACTGTTCCTGCGGTATTTGCAACTATAATCTATTCGGTAGCTCCGTGTATAAGGCTCACAAACTTAGCTATAAGACGAGTACCCGAGGAGATGCGTGAAGCTGCATATTCCTATGGTTCTTCTAGATGGCAAGTACTTACCAAGGTAGAACTACCACAGGCTATGCCCACCATAATGACAGGTATAAACCAGACCACAATGGCAGCAATGTCCATGGTAGTAATATCATCCATGATAGGTGCCAAAGGCTTGGGAGAAAATGTGCTCATAGCTATAAACAGAACAGATGTTGCAATGGGATTTGATTCTGGGATAAGTATTGTATTCCTTGCCATTATAATAGATAGAATTACACAATCCATATCCAAAAAACACGAGCATATAGAATAAAAAAGGAGGAAATTTAATGTCCTATAAAATAGAGGTTAAAAATTTAGTGAAGATATTTGGTTCAAAGCCTGGACTAGCTTTGGAACTATTGAATAGAGGTTATACTAAAAAAGAAATACTAGATAAGACAGGGCAAACTATAGGAATAAATAATGTCTCATTTGAAGTAAAAGAAGGAGAAATATTCGTAATAATAGGTCTATCTGGTAGCGGCAAATCCACACTTATAAGATGTCTCAATCTTCTAAACAAGCCTACCTCCGGAGAGATAATAGT
>DGES01000033.1:4579-5266 GCA_002386065.1 Firmicutes bacterium UBA3920 | reverse complement strand
GGCAATGTGGAATATGGCCTTGAAATAAGAAAGATAGATAAGGAAGAAAGAAAAAAAATTGCTATGGAAGTAATTGAAGAGGTTGGACTCAAAGGTTGGGAAGACAAAATGCCTACAGAATTAAGTGGAGGTATGCAACAGCGTGTAGGTTTAGCCCGAGCTCTTGCAACCGATCCAGATATTCTCCTTATGGATGAACCATTTAGNNGACAAATTGAAAAAAACCATAGTATTCATCACACACGATGTGAATGAAGCCTTTAAGCTAGGAGATAGGGTAGCAGTTATGAAAGATGGAGAGATAGTACAAATTGGAACACCAGAAGAAATACTAGAAAATCCATCCAATGAATATATAGAAGACTTTGTACAGGATATAGATCGTACTAAAGTAGTTCAAGCAAAAGACATAATGAAAAAACCTAATGCCGTAGTATCTCTTAAGGACGGCATAAAAGTAGCCATAAAAGAAATGGAATATAATGGTATATCAAGTGTATTTGTAACTGGTAAGGATAGAACTATTCAAGGAATAGTAACCATAGATGATTGCATCAAAGCTGCAAAAGAAAATAAATCATCCCTTAAAGATATTTTAAGGCATGACTATTACACCACTAAAGGTGATACCTATATACAAGATCTTATTGAAAAAGCAACTAAAACTAAATATCCCATAGTTGTAAC
>DGES01000033.1:2602-4262 GCA_002386065.1 Firmicutes bacterium UBA3920 | reverse complement strand
ACTAAAGCTATGAATAAAATAGCTATACTAGATCCCAATACTATTAATGTCTGTCTATCTACCCTTGTTTCGTAAAACTACCATTTACTTAGCCTCCAAAGATATCATCAATCTTTTTATAATTTCTGTCATATTCACATCCCATATTAAAAATATTTACCTAAAAAAACTGAATAATTTCAAGAATACAACCATTATTTTAAATACATATGCTACCACTTATAAATTCTATAGAATCGCTTAACTATTATTATACATCAATTTCCATCTATTCGATATTTAATCCTTCAAATATCATCTATCCAATGATATTTGAAACGTGTTTTATAGCTCGAAAAAATAATTTCGTTTTTTTGGAAAAATAGGGTATAATTATATTAATAAGTATATCTTGAAAAGGAGATGATCAGTTGTATTATAATCATATTCGTGAAGTTATCAATAATATAGGCTTTCCCTTCGAAGAATTTCTTTTAGAACTCAAGAAAAACGAACTGCTTCTACTGATAATTGCCATTGAAGACGAAGGTTTTTTTAATGAAAATAGAAAACTATTTGACATCTCAACTTTTTCATCAAAAGCCAAACATAGTGAAGTTTTAGCCGATGATGTCTTTAATATGTCCAAAGATGAGCAAAGAGAAACCCTACTTATGCTGCTAAAAGGCAGTGAAATAGAAAGCAAAATAATAGAAAATATAATAGATGAAAATAAAGAAAACTTAAATATTGTAATAGCTATACGAAAGTATATAGATGAGATATATCTAACAAAATTACACAACTATATGAAAAAATATCGCGAAAGTGAAGATTTAAAACATTTTCTTGAAACAGAATATTTTTTAAAGAAAAAGCCATGTTCTAACATGCTGGCTTCCTTAGTTCTATTGAATGATGAACAAACAAATAAATATGTAGAAAAAAAAGAACTATATTTCTTTACCTTAGAAAATACACTATCCTTTTATAATATAGCTACTATGCAACAAAATAAAAGGCTTCTAAAAGAAATAGAAGATTTAAATGTAGAACTTAAAAAGCAAAAACGCCATATCCAAAATCAAATTGCCGAAAAAGATGAAGAGATAAAAAGGCTTACAAGGGAAATAAAATCTTTAACAGAAAGCCAATCCAATTTATATGAGGCTATGATCCAAAATTTAAACGACAAGATATTGGAACTTAGAGAGACAAATAGGAAAAAAACCGATGAGATTAGAAATCTAAAAAAAGAAGTGCAAATACTAGAATCCATGTCTATAATAGAGCTTCTAGATGTACATATACATGAAAATGGAGGAGTACTAGATGAAGGATTGACTAAATATCTCTCTAAATATTCAAGTGAACTGGCATCTATACAAAGAGATAATAAAGATACTAGAGAAAAAAAAGGAACCTTCAGAAAATCTTCGCCTGTTCGGATTGGATTTGTTGAAATTAATAAAAATAAACATTATGCCCATATCCCTAAAAGAGAACCAATTCCAATAGAAAATATTCCTGAAGCTACTTATATAGGGGATAAGGAATTTGCTGCCGTTGATATTACCTCTGGCAAATACTTAAAACTCTTTAATCATCAATTTGAAGAGAGTAGTGTGGATTTTCTAATCGATAAATTCGTCACAATTATCAAAAAAAATGATGGCTACTT
>DGES01000033.1:0-2404 GCA_002386065.1 Firmicutes bacterium UBA3920 | reverse complement strand
TCAAATGGAGCCTTTTTAAGATATTATAAACCCATAAATTTTAATGCAGATATATATATGAAATCTATAAAGGCCAAAGATCATACCCCCTATTATGTAGTAAATATGTTTAAAGATGGAGCATTACTTAGAAATATAGAAACATCAGAAGAATATTTTTGCCCTTCGGAACTATTTGGAAATTATAATATAGACGAACAACAATTAATCTTTTTTGATAAGAATATGTCATTAATTACCGTCGTTGCCAATTCACATTTTTATACACTCTCTAGTTTATATAATGAATATACAACCTATGGTACTATAGAAAGTAAAGAATCAAACATTTTCATCAAAAAAATAACAGGTGAATTGGTTTTACTTAATAAAATTCCATATAATATACAACTAAAAGATGGAGATGTGGTCATTATAGACGAAAAAAATAATTTTTTAGGATTAAAACAAGATAGAATTGATAGTCTTGACCTCGAAAAAACATCTTCCATAAACAATAAGAAAAAGAATAACAAAGAAGATAAAATATTACCTCCCACCGATAAAACAATAGCTATTCTTGGCAATGAAAGTTATAAAAATGCCTATACAGTATCTCTTCTTAAAAAAGGATATGAAGCTAAAGTCATAAATGGCTTTGAATCTTGGCCTAAAATTATGCAGCAGGTAAAGGACGTAGATATGATAGTTGTAATAACTAATCACATATCCCATGATAATATGTATAAAATAAAAGAAGAAATTTCAGATACGCCTGTAATCTATTCAAAATATGACGGCGCTAATCGAATAGCTGAAGATATTGACAGCTATTGGGCAGAAGAAGCAATTTCATAGAGTCCTATCAAAGAAGCCTAAGTCCAAAGATAAAAATGGACTTAGGCTTCTTTAAAAATTAGGCTTCTTTTAATTCGTAGTATAATATATCTTTTTTAAGTTCCGTTCCTTTATCTTCTCCAAGTAAATATGTTATTATTTCAATGGCAAAATCTACAGCCAATGCAGGACCCCTAGATGTTATTATGTTCCCATCCCTAACAACGGGTTTTTCTATATATATACTATTTTTAAATACATCTTCAAACCCTGGATAGGAAGTAACTCTTTTTCCTTTTATTATTCCAGCACGTTCAAGTACTATAGGACCTGCACATATGGCAGCTACAAGTTTGTCCCTATTATTTAATTCTTTGATAATATCAATTACCCTCTCATCATCCCTAAGATTTGTTGCTCCTGGCATACCACCAGGAATAACGACACCATCATAAGACGCTAAATCGTCTATAGCAGCTATCTTCTTATCGGCAATTACTGTTATGTTATGCGCCCCTTTCACTTTAGTATCATCGGTTATGGATACAGTATCCACCAATATATCTTTTCTCCTGAGATAATCTACTACCGTCAAGGCTTCTACCTCTTCAAAGCCATCCGCCAAAAATACAATAATATTCATTTAAATACCTCCTCGTAAAATCTTCCCTTATAATCATATATACCCAAGTTTACAATAAGTAATCCTTTTATAAACTTTCTATATCCCAATAACTCGTATGAGTATTAGTGTCAATTTATTAGCAAAAAGATAGCTAAACTCTCAGCTATCTTTTTGCCATATTTATATACTACCTTTTAATACATCATCTTAATAATATTCATCAAAACCACTAGACTGATTCTCCTCTGTAATACACCTTATTCACAATTCTTATTATGGGAACTGAAACCAAAATTGCCATAAACGCAGATACAAACCCATTCAAAACCAAAAGTAAAAATGTCTTATTCGCAGCAGCCCTACTAACACCTAAAGCATCTATATATTCATCTAAATATAGAATATATATCATACCTAAAACACCTATGGTATTAGTAAAAGAACCTACCATAATAGATAATATAAGCTGAAGATATTCTGCTATATAGTGAAATACCCTCCCCTTTTTAGTATCTTCTTCAGCAGAATAAAGCTTATGTTTCAACTTTGTAAATTTAATCTTCTTTAGAAACTTATAGGTATAATATGGAGTAATTCCTATCAATATCCTAGGAAGTACTGCCACTAATGGATTGAGAAAAATAAAAGAAGTAGGTCCAGCTGCATTTTTCATAGCTTGAAACATACTTGTCAAGCCGAAAATTAAACCTATAATTGAACCAACTAATGGCCCCTCTAGAAGTGAACCTATAATGACAGGAATATGCATTATAGTACCGCCAAATGGTGGTAAAGGTGTATAACCTAGTCCAGTGATACCAAGTACCACAGATATAGCAGAAAGCATACCTGCAGTAGTAATTTGTTTTGCGGAAAGTCTTCTTTCCGCCACTGCTTTTGTCATGTCAATCTTCCTCCATTCTTATTCCAAATAGGATATAATTTGGAGCTATTATATTTATT
>DGES01000078.1 GCA_002386065.1 Firmicutes bacterium UBA3920 | reverse complement strand
AGTAAATATCGAAATTTTGACTGGTTTATTCTCTTAAAACAGTTCATTATCATTAAAACATATAGATATCTCATATATTTAATCTATATACTCATTTAAATATACAGCACAAGTATTTATTAGCTTATGTTAAGTTCAAATATAACAAATTACATTCTCAATAGTATAATAACTAGTATAATAACAAATTAAAGCATTCCTAGAAGCAAATTTTATACAGAATCCCTATAAAATACTATCAAAATAAAAAAGTATTTGACATTACTATTATAAAAATATATAATAGTAACATATTTTATTGCGTTATCAGTTTAACCAATTAAAGCGATAAAGAGAGGTTGAGTTATGAGTTATTGGAAGACACATATACCAGCAGGGGTACAAGATTTTTTACCAGATGAATATTATAATAAATTACTAATGGAAAATAAAGCAAGAGAGATATTTGATAAGTGGGGCTATTTAGAGGTTGAACCTCCTTCATTTGAATATTTTGATGTATTTAGTGAAGGGAAGCCGTCTATAGAGCAAGAACAAATGTTTAAATTTTTTGAGCCAGGAAATCGAATATTGGTTTTAAGGCCAGATTTCACAATGCCAATTGCCAGAATAGTTGCTACTAAACTAAGAGATGAACGTCTTCCCATACGCCTTTCATATGTGGGTAATGTATATCGTTATGAAGAGCTCCAATCAGGGAAACAACGTGAAATTGCTCAAGCAGGTATAGAACTTATGGGAATTAAGGGCGTAGAGGCAGATGCTGAGGTAATTGCAATAGCTATTGAAAGCATAAAAAACATGGGGTTGTCCAATTTTCAAATAGATATTGGCCAAGTTGAATTCTATAAGGGACTCATCGAGGAGTGCGGTATTAAAGGGGAAGAGGCAGATAGACTTACTTCTCTTATAGACAACAAAAATATGCTGGCATTGGAGCTTTTTTTAAATAAACTCAATGTATCCGACAATACAAAGACATTTTTGAAAAAATTGCCGCTACTTTATGGTGATAGCAGCATGCTCGATGAAGCATATTCTATAGCTAACAATTCAAAGAGTAAAAAAGCTGTAGATAATCTGTATACTGTATATGAAATACTTAAAGATTATGGTTTATCAAAATATATAACTTTCGATTTTGGTATGGTACATAGTATAAATTACTATACTGGAATAATATTCAAGGGCATGACCTCTGATATAGGTTATCCTATATGTGGTGGTGGTAGATATGATGGATTGGTATCTGAATTTGGTTATGATATACCCGCTACTGGTTTTGCACTTGGGATAAAGAGAATTTTAATTGCGTTAGAGAGACAGAAGGGATTGTTTGAAAGGCCTAATATAGATGTACTTGTAGTATTTGACGAAGAGGATAGAAAACAAGGCTATGAGTATATGGGAAAACTTCGAAAAGAAGGTAAACGTGTTGAGCATTTTCTATTAGACAGGGATAAAGTGGATATAAAGGAGTATGCAATCTCAAAATCTATAGATAAAATTGTAGATATAAAGAAAGGAAAGATAGAGGAGATGATACTTTGATAACTATAGCTCTCGCCAAGGGGCGATTAGCAAAAGATGGTTTAAAACTGTTTCAAAGAGCAGGTATCAAGTGTTCTGAATATGATAAGGAATCTAGAAAACTTATATTTATGTCAGATGATAACAAATATAAATTTATAATGGTAAAACCAAGTGATGTACCCACATACGTAGAGTACGGTGCTGCTGATGTAGGTGTTGTAGGCAAGGATACTTTACTTGAAGAAGGTAGACCTCTATATGAATTATTGGATTTAAAATTTGCAAAGTGTAAAATGGCAGTTGCTGGATTTGAAGATAAGAAAACAAATTTTATTACCAATACGAGTATAAGAGTTGCCACAAAATATCCTAATATAGCACATAACTATTTTACTGAAAAAGGTGAGATTGTAGAGATCATAAAACTAAATGGTTCAGTAGAATTGGGACCTATAATAGGGTTATCTGATGTAATAGTTGATATAGTAGAAAGTGGAAGAACGCTTAAAGAAAATGGACTTGTGGTTTTAGAGGAAATATGTCCCATTACTGCTAGACTAGTTGTAAATCAAGTAAGCTTAAAGACTAAGCGAGAAGAGATAAATAATATGTTAATAAATCTTGAAGAGGCATTAGAGGAGGATTAAATATGATTAGAATATTAGATGGAAGAGACAGGGAAACACAGGATATAATATATGATCTAAATCGTCCTTCCCAACTTGAATATACAGATGAAAGGCGGATTGTATGTAATATACTGGAAGATATAAAAAACGCAGGAGATGAAGCTCTTCTTGAATATACTAATAAATTTGAAGGAACTCAATTTAAGGATATAAACGAAATAGTAGTCTCAAAAGCTGAGATGGAAAAAGCATATGATCTAATATCTCCAAAGCTTTTAAAGACCATGGAATTATCTGCAAAAAACATAAGGAATTATCATAAAAAACAGTTGCAAAACAGCTGGGTAACATTTGAAAAAGATGGTGTTATGTTAGGACAGCGTATAACTCCTTTGGCGAAGGTAGGAGTGTATGTTCCAGGAGGAAGGGCTAGTTATCCGTCGTCTGTACTAATGAACGTCATACCAGCCAAGGTAGCCAGTGTTAAAGATATTACCATGGTAACACCTCCTTCAGCTGATGGGCAAATAGATCCAGCTATTCTAGTGGCAGCCAGCTTAGCAGGAGTAGACAAGGTGTATAAGATTGGTGGCGCCCAGGCCATTGGTGCCTTGTCATATGGTACTGATACGATAAAAAAAGTAGATAAGATAGTGGGCCCTGGCAATATATATGTGACTCTTGCTAAAAAAGAAGTATTTGGATTTGTGGACATAGATATGATAGCAGGTCCTAGTGAGATACTTATAATTGCAGATGAAACAGCAAATCCTTCGTTTATAGCTGCGGATCTTTTATCTCAAGCTGAACACGATCCCATGGCTAGTTCCTTATTGGTAACAGATTCATGTAAACTTGCAAAAGAGGTTAAAGTAGAGCTATGTAGTCAAATGGAAGTTCTATCTACTAAAAAGACTATAGAGGCATCACTATCAGATTATGGGTGTATAATCGTTGTAGATAATATAGTTAAAGCTGCAGATGTGGCAAATTCAATTGCACCAGAACATCTTGAGATTATGACTAGTTATCCTAATGAACATTTAAATTTAATAGAAAACGCCGGCGCCATATTTATAGGTTCATACTCTCCAGAACCAGTGGGTGACTATATGGCAGGACCTAATCACGTTCTTCCAACAAGTGGAACTGCGAAATTTTATTCTCCTTTAGGGGTAGATGACTTTATAAAAAAGAGTAGTATAGTACGATATACAAAAGATGCATTGTTTAAAACCTATGAAGATATTGCGCTATTTGCTAGGGCAGAAGGTTTTGAAGCACATGCACGTTCAGTAGAAGTGAGGTTTGATTGAAATGGATTATCTTCGTAGCGATTTAAAAGATTTGATACCCTATAAAGCAAGTAATATAGAATATGACATAATATTAGATAGCAATGAAAGTCCTTTTGATATACCAGACAGTACGAAGGAAAGGCTTATAGAATATATAAGTATTGGAAATATATTTAACAGATATCCAGATCCTAATTCTACTGCATTGAGGGAGGCTATTGCCCATTATTGTGGTGTAAAGCCCAATAATATATTAGTAGCTGCAGGTTCAGATGAACTAATTCGAATGATAATAAATGCATTTGTAGACAAATATGAATACGTGCTATGTCCTTCACCTTCTTTTAGTATGTATAATATATATACTAAAATATGTGGAGGAATCCCTCTAGATATACAACTTAGAAAAGATTATAGCTATGATATGGATAAATTCATATCGGCAGATAGACAATATAATGCAAAAGTGGCATTTATATGCAATCCTAATAACCCAACAGGTACAGTAATAGAAAAACAGGATATAATATATTTAATAAAAAATTTTGATGGTTTAGTGGTTATAGATGAGGCCTATTTTGAATTCTACGGGGAGACTATGGTGGATTCTGTATTAGACTATGAAAATGTAATAATATTAAGGACATTTTCCAAGGCATTTGGAGCAGCTGGCCTTAGAATCGGATATCTAGTTGCCAACGAGGACTTAGTAGAGGATCTATATATAATTAAGTCACCATATAACGTGAATACTTTTTCCCAACTCACGGCACTAGAACTTTTAAAGAATTTTGATATAATACGAGAGAGGATAGACTATATAGTATCGGAACGCGATAGACTTTATCATATATTAAATGATGTAGAAGGTATAGAGGTAGTTCCATCCAAAGCTAACTTTTTGCTATTGCAATTAAAAGATAGTCAGGAAATATATGCAAAACTGCTTGAAGAAGGTATATCTGTAAGAAATTTCCCAGATGATACTGATCTTTCTAGCTGTATACGCGTAAGTATAGGAACAAGATATGAGAATGATAGGTTTTTAAAAGTACTGTTATCTAAACTAGAGAGGAGGTAGAAACAATATGAGATGTAGTACTATTCAAAGGGTTACTAGAGAAACCAATATTTCTGTTAAATTAACACTTGATGGCACAGGTGATATGAATATAAATA
Organism: Firmicutes bacterium UBA3920; assembly: GCA_002386065.1. Taxonomy (GTDB): domain Bacteria; phylum Bacillota; class Clostridia; order Caldicoprobacterales; family Xylanivirgaceae; genus UBA3920. The sequence continues at coordinate 9,049 of DGES01000078.1, read as the reverse complement.
CGGGTATTGGTTTTTTAGATCATATGCTTGTATTATTTGCAAGTCATGGTCAGTTTGATATAAATATAGAATGTAAAGGTGATATATATGTAGATGCACACCACACAGTAGAAGATTTAGGTATTGTACTTGGTGAAGCTTTCAGTCAAGCATTGGGAGATAAAAAAGGAATCAATAGATATAGCTCTATTATCTTGCCTATGGATGAAAGTTTAGCAATGGTAAATGTAGATATAAGTGGTAGGCCTTATCTGCACTACAACGTAAAAGAATTACCTCCTAGTCTTGGAAAGTTGGATAGTCAAGTATTTGAAGAGTTTTTTAGGGGCTTTGTAAATCATTGTAAGGCGACAATTCATATAAATCTTATATATGGTCGAAATGGTCACCATATTATTGAGTGTATATTCAAGGCCTTTGGGAGGGCATTGAGTGAGGCCGTGAAAAGTGGCAGCTCTGATAGAATACCTTCTACAAAAGGCATATTAGACTAGGGGAGGGCTTTAAACATGATAATATATCCGGCCGTAGATATAAAAAATGGTAATTGTGTAATGCTACAGCAGGGTAAACCAGAGTCTAAGACTATATATGGCAATGATCCTGTAGAAATTGCTTTAAAGTGGCAAAATGAAGGAGCAGAATATATCCATATTGTGGACTTAGATGGTGCTATATATGGTGAAGATAGGGGAAATCTTTCTATTATAGAAGATATACGGGAAAAATTAACTATTCCAATACAGGTAGGTGGTGGAGTAAGGGATACCGATAAAATTGCTTACCTGTTAGATGAGGTCGGTATAGATAGGGTAATAGTAGGGACATTAGCTATAGAAGCTGAAGATATAGTGGCTGACATGGCAAAGCGATACCCAGGTAAAATAGCAGTAAGTATAGATGCAAAGAATGGATTAGTAGCCATAAAAGGTTGGACTGAGGGTAGTACCATAGACGCAATTGAGTTATGCAGTAGAATAGAAAACATGGGGATAGATACTGTCATATATACTGATATAACAAGAGATGGTATGCTAAAAGGACCCAATATAGAGTTTTCGAAGAAACTTATAGAAACAACTGACCTTGATGTTATAATCTCTGGAGGTATAACCAGTATAGCTGATATACGTGACATTGCAAATATAGGTGCAGCAGGAGCCATAATAGGAAAGGGTTTATATAGCGGCCAAGTTAATCTTATTGATGCTATACAAGCTGCAAGGGGAGTGTTTTAATGGATAGAAAGAAAAGGATAATACCATGTTTAGATGTTAAAGATGGCAGATTAGTTAAAGGTGTCAACTTTAAAAATTTAAAAGTTTTGGGAGATCCAGTAAAAGCGGCTAAGTATTATAGGGATGCCGGCGCTGATGAGATAGTCTTTTTAGATATCACTGCTACATCAAGTGGTAAAGGTGTTCTATTAGACCTTGTAAGGGATACTGTTAAAGTACTTGATATACCACTTACAATAGGAGGAGGAATAAGGAGTATAGACGATATACGAAATGTGCTAAATATGGGGGCAAGTAAGGTTTCAATAAGTTCTGCAGCACTAGAAAATCCTGAATTTGTAGCAGAAGCATCAGCTAAATTTGGTAGAGAAAAGATAGTTGTTGCAATCGATGCAAAGTCCAAAGTAAGTCAATATGGATGGTATGTGTATGCGATTGGTGGTAGTAAAAATACCAATATAGATGTACTTTCATGGGCAAAAAAAATAGAAAGCCTAGGTGCAGGCGAGATACTACTTACTAGTATGGATAGGGATGGAACAAGAGACGGATATGATATAGAGCTTACAAAGGCTGTTACTGATGTCGTAAATATTCCGGTGATTGCCTCTGGAGGAGCAGGAAATATTAAGGACTTCTATGATGTGATAGTAGAAGCCGGCGCTGATGCCGTACTAGCAGCTTCATTATTTCATAGTAGAGAAATAGAAATTAGAGAACTTAAAGATTATTTAAGAAGCAAAAATATACCTGTATATTAAGCTATTATTAATTAGTTAATCCATAGAGACTTTGTGAATAAGTCTGAATGGAATAGTTGAAAGGGGATACTGTATAATGGGAAAAATAGATTTAAAATTTGATTTAAAATTTAATGAAGAGGGATTAATACCTACTATAGTACAAGATATAAATACGCATGATGTATTAATGCTTGCATATATGAACGAAGAATCCCTAAAGAAGACAATTGAAACAGGATTTGCTCATTATTGGAGCCGAAGTAGAAAAAAACTTTGGAAAAAAGGTGAAACTTCTGGAAACACTCAAAAAGTTGAGGAGATATATTATGACTGTGATAAGGACTCTCTTCTACTTAAAGTAGAACAAAAGGGAGATGCATGTCATACAGGTAATAGAACGTGTTTTTTTAAAACGTTAGATTTAGATAATAATATTAAGACTGACTTTCAGATTTCCAGTAAAGATGCATCTATTTTGTATGAGTTATATGGGGTTATAGAAGATCGCAGAGAAAATCCTATAGAAGGTTCATATACCAATTATCTCTTTAGTGAAGGTATAGATAAAATATTAAAAAAAGTAGGAGAGGAAGCTACAGAAGTAGTTATTGCTTCTAAAAATGATTCTAAAGAAGAAGTTATATATGAGGTAAGTGATCTTATATATCATTTAACGGTATTATTGGTAAATCAAGATATAACATTGGATGATATATTTGAAGAACTCAAAACAAGAAGATAAATAAAGATATTTGCTCACTAAAAGGTGTAATCTATATAAATCTGAGCTTATATAAGTATATGTAAAATAAATCATATTATTTGTACCTAAAGTTTATTGACATATGACTGATTTTATTGTATACTCTTATTTGTCGCTGACATAATAGAGTGACAATAAGAGATGGGCGCATAGCTCAGCTGGGAGAGCACCTGCCTTACAAGCAGGGGGTCATAGGTTCGAGCCCTATTGTGCCCACCATATAGTGTGCCTCGATAGCTCAGTCGGTAGAGCAGTGGATTGAAAATCCTCGTGTCGGTGGTTCGATTCCGCCTCGAGGCACCAGAAAAGATGCGGGAGTGGCTCAGTGGTAGAGCGTCGCCTTGCCAAGGCGAATGTCGCGGGTTCGAATCCCGTCTTCCGCTCCAACGAGGCGCCATAGCCAAGTGGTAAGGCAGAGGTCTGCAAAACCTTTATTCCCCAGTTCAAATCTGGGTGGCGCCTCCACATATGCCGGAGTGGCGGAATAGGCAGACGCACAGGACTTAAAATCCTGCGGTTTTTAATAAAACCGTACCGGTTCGATTCCGGTCTCCGGCACCAATATCAAGGGTTTGAGCGATTCACTCAAACCTATTTTTGACTTTATGTAAAAAAATATTGGTTCATGTGACTTCTTTCTATCAATTGGTAGTTTTTATATGAAATTTTTTTACTTTGTGTAACATACTAATAGTAATTATATATTACTAAAGGATGTGAAGTCATATGGATGAAAGAAACTTTAATGTAGAAGAACATCTGTCTAAACTACCTGTTAAGAGAAGAAATATAGATACAAATAAATGGGAAACCATATATGCTGATTATTTAGAAGTCAAATGGAGAATGGTTTGGTTTAGAACGGAAAACACAGAGAGAACTTGTACTATAGTAAAGGATAAAATACTAGATACAGAGAGGCAATTTGCATACTTTGAACTTGAAGTCACTGATAGTAAAGGTAATACAGAGATAGGTGTAGGATCAGAGACTGGTTCTGATTTTAGGGATTATATAGAAAAAGCATATACTAAAGCTTATGGTAGAGCACTTTCTGCCCTCGGATATGGTACTCAATTTTCACCTGAATTAGATGAAGATGAAAGGATTGTCGATAGTCCTGTTTCGAAGGAAAAAGAAAAATATAACGAAGATTCTATAACTGAACCACAAAAAAAGGCCATATATGCAATATATACATCTCTTGGTTATACTGAAGATAAGATGAGGGAACTAATAAAAGAAAGGTATTCTAAGTCAGATAGTAAATTATTGACAAAGTATGAAGCATCAGATCTAATTGATTATCTAAATTTATTAAAATTTAAATCAGAGAGTCATAAAATAGATTGATGTATCTATAAACATAAGCACATAAATATGTAGAGGAGTGTAATCATGATTGAATTAATACCTTTTAAAGGAGTACGCTATAATTTAGAAAATATAGATGATATAACAAAAGTAGTGACTCCACCATATGATGTAATTTCAAAGGAAAAACAGCAAGAATATTATGACTTAAATCCATATAATATAATTCGTTTGGAATTAGGTAAGGAATTTCCCAATGATACTGATAATAACAATAAATATACTAGAGCAGCTGAAAATTTTGATAAATGGCTTCAATGCGGTATAATGAAGCAGGAAAAAGAACCTTCTCTTTATATATATGAACAGCGTTTCAAAATAGTTGAAACTGTATATACACGTACAGGATTCATAGGGCTTGTGAAATTACAAGAATTTTCAAAGGGGAATATTTTACCTCATGAAAATACATTGTCAAAACCTAAAGAAGATAGATTAAATCTAATGAGAGCATGCAATGCTAACTTTAGTCAAGTATTTGGACTCTACGAAGATGAGGATAGTGGAGTATCTAAATATATATATGAATATAAACAAAAACATATACCAGATGTATCTTTTGAAAGTGAAGATGGTGTTATAGAATCTCTTTGGAAGTTATCTGATAAACTTATAATAGGTAATATACAAAATAAGATGGCCAATAAAAAAATTTTCATTGCAGATGGTCATCATAGATACGAAACAGGTCTTGCGTATAGGGATGAACAAGCTGCACAAAACCCAAATCATACAGGAAAAGAATTGTATAATTATATAATGATGATGTTAGTAGCTATGAATGATCCTGGGCTGGTGATCTTGCCTACCCATAGATGCATAAATAATATCAATAATTTTGATATGGCTAATTTTTTAGAAGATCTAAAAACTCATTTTTATATTCACTCATTTGAGTTTGAAGGAAGGTCTAATAACAATAAAGTAGATCAAATTCAATCTGAACTAAAACAAGCTGGGCAGCATTCATTTGCTTTATATGGCGGTAATAAGTCAAATTTTCATATATTAAAGTTAAAGAATATAAAGAGTATAGACAACTATATCCCAGATAAAAAACTTTCATATAAAGAACTTGATGTAACTATTCTTCATACTCTCATATTAGAAAATATATTGGGAATAGATAAAGAAAAACTTGCAAAGCAAGAAAATATAACTTATACCCACGATATGATAGAGGGATTAACTTGGGTAGAAGAAGGTCGGGAACAATTCGCATTTTTTATGAATCCAACATCTATAGAACAAGTAAAAAAGGTATCACTAGATGGTGAAAAAATGCCGCAAAAATCTACATACTTCTATCCAAAATTGATAACTGGATTAGTGGTAAATAAGATGTAAAAAATAGATGGTAATTACCATCTATTTTTTTACGAATAAACATTGAAAAAATGAGCACCATAAGTTTAAATATATATATAACAATATGGTGATAGATTGTGAGAGAATTTGATGATTTAAAACCTGCCGAAAAAGTTGATTTAACATTATCTAAGAATATATATGAAAACTTGGAAAAATTTGAAGCATTTTTGGGTGAAAGTTCAGATATTATAATTAGAAAATTTAAATTAGGTTTAAATGAGATACCATGTGCTGTAGTTTTTGTGGATGGTCTTATAGATAAAGAAATAGTAAACAATCATATATTGAAATCCTTTATGTGCCAAGTTACCATTTTAGAAGAAAACAGAAATAGACCAATTGATAATACCCAAGCATTTGAAGAAGTAAAAGAACATGTCATTTCCATAGGCGAAATAGAAGAAGTTTCAACCTTAAAAGAGGCGATGCATAGTGTTCTATCTGGCGATGTAGTTATAATAATAGATGGATTTAACAAATTTATAGCAGTAAGTGCTAAAGGATGGGCAAGTAGGGGAATTACTGAACCAGAGGGTGAAGTAACTATTAGAGGTGCAAGAGAAGGATTTACTGAAACCATTAGATTTAATACTGCTCTTTTGCGAAGAAGATGCAAAGATCCTAATTTTGTCATAAAATCTACTAAAATAGGTAGAAGAAGTAATACAGATATATCTTATGCCTATATAAGAGGAGTAGCAAATCCTAAATTCATAACAGAATTAGAAAGGAGACTTAGTAATATAGATATAGATGCCATTTTAGATAGTGGCCAAGTAGAACAACTTATACAAGATGATTACTTAACTCCATTTCCACAAATTCAGGCAACAGAACGTCCTGATAAAGCTATAGCTAACATATTTGAAGGTAGAATTGTCATATTAGTAGATAATAGTCCTTTTGCGCTCATCGTTCCTGCTACATTTCAACAATTTTTTCAGAGTCCAGATGATTATTCTGAACGATGGATGTTTGGTTCGATTATAAGATTTTTACGTTGGATGGCCTCTTTTTTTGCCGTACTTACTCCAGGAATATATATAGCCATAGCATCATTTCATCCTGGATTTATACCTACTGATCTTGCTATATCTGTAGCAGCTTCCCGGGCAACTGTACCCTTTCCTGTTTTTGTAGAGGCAATTTTAATGGAGATAACTATAGAGTTATTGAGGGAATCGGGGGCTAGACTTCCAAAGCCAATTGGCTCTACTATAAGTATAGTAGGTGCAATAATAATTGGTGATGCATCGGTTAGGGCTGGTATTGCAAGTCCTATAATGGTTATTATTGTTGCAATAACAGCTATATCTTCTTTTATAATTCCCACATATAGTCTTTCAATGACAATAAGAATGTTACGTTTCCCTGTAATGATATTAGCCGCCATATTAGGTATTTATGGTGTCATATTAGGTTTTATAATAATATTTAGTCATTTAGTTACACTTAAAAGCTTTGGTGTAGATTACTTTATTCCTCAGGCACCCATGTATCTACGTGAATGGAGAGATTATATATTAAGGTTACCTATACAGACACAGAAATTTAGGCCTGAATCCCTTGATCCCTTGGATAAAAAAAGAAAAAAAGATTAATATGTAGGTGAGATAAACATGGATAACACACAGGACAAACTAACAGATACGCAGATAATGTTTTTAGTAATATCTAGTATATTTGGTGTTACAGGTCTATTGCTACCACGGATGGCGGTTGAAGTAGCAGGAGTAGATAGTATAATTACTATAATTATTACAGGTATTATAAGTTTAATGTTATTACGTGTTATGGTAAAATTGAGTTCTAAATACCCTAATAAAATAATAATTGAATATGCGCGTGATATATTAGGATCTAGTTTAGGTAATATATACGCATTTATATTTACAATATACCTTCTATCTATATCGGGTATAGTATTGAGAATATTTGCAGATACAATCAAGGGTATAATACTACCAGAGACTCCCCTTGAAGTAATAATGATAACTATGTTATTTACAAGTATGTATTTAATGTTAAATGGTATAAGTTCTCTTTCTAAGGTATGTGAGATTTTCATGCCTATAATGATATTAGTTAGTCTCATCCTAATATTTCTACCATTAAAAAAATTTAATATTGAAGAGATTTATCCTATTTTCTCAATGGGAATTAAACCAATATTAAAAGGAATTCCCAAAATTTTTTCTGCATTCATAGGCCTTGAGATGGTTCTTTTTATAACTCCATTTGCTAAAGATGCGAATAATATACTCCGTTATAGCACAGTAGGATTATTAATACCAACTTGTCTTTATACATTGTTAGTATCTACGACAATAGGAATATTCGGTATAGCCACTACAAAATTTTCTCTCTATCCTACTTTAGAAATTGCAAGATCCATAAATTTTCCTGGTGCTTTTGCAGAAAGATTTGATATATTCTTTATGTTTTTCTGGGTATTAGCCTCATTTAGTACATTGTCATGCTATTTTTATATGACAGCATTGAGTGTTGCTAAATTAGCTAAGCTTAACTATTACAAGCCATTTGCATTAATAATTGCACCACTTATTTTTTTAATAGCAATTGTCTTCCCAAATTTACAGGAAATTTTTATATACTCACAATATATTGGATATTTAGGTATAAGTATATTGTTTTCTAATGTTATACTTTATATCGTCTATTTGATGAGAAAAAGGAGACATATTCAATGATATGGAAAAATGTAACGCTAGTTATAATCCTATTTGTAATAATATTATTTTTATGCGGATGTTGGGATCAAATTGAAATAGAGAAAAACGCATTTATTCTAGGGATAGGACTAGACAAAAGTGAAGATGGGCTTTTGAACATCACTTATCAAATAGCTGTACCCAGCGGAGTAAAAGGAGAAAGTGAAGAAAAAAAAGAAAAGGGTAATGAAGTGTCATCTTTAAATATAACAATACAGGGAAATAACCTAAAAGTTTCAGAACAAATTCTTGCTTCGAATATTGATCGGCATCCTAATTATGATCATCTTAAAACAATAGTTTTTGGGGAAGAATTATCGAAAGAAGGATTAATAGAACATGTTGATTTTTTATTTAGAAACCCATCTGCAAGGCGTCTAACAAAGATTGTTGTATGTAAAGGAGATGCAAAAGCAATATTTGATATAAAACCTAAAACTGCAAATAGTACGGCGCAATTTATAGATTCAATCCTTGAAGAAAATAGTCGATATAGTGTTCACATATCTCCATTAGTAGATTTAACTATTTTAGAAGATCAACTATTACGTAAAAATAGTTTCATTTTACCTAAATTGGAACTTCAAGAAGATACAATTGTTATTCAAGGAGCAGGCCTATTTAAAAGTGATAAATTAATAAGCTGGCTTGATTTTAGAGAAGTAGCTGCAATTAAATGGCTAAAGAATGAGGTAGATAGAGGGGTTATAGAAATTCCTTCTACGACAGGACAAAATAATATAACAATTCAAATATTCAATAATAATTCTAAAGTAAAGCCCATATTTAGGGATGATAAATTATTATTTGATGTTATTATAGAATTGG
>DGES01000014.1:1103-8148 GCA_002386065.1 Firmicutes bacterium UBA3920 | reverse complement strand
AGATGTGTATAAGAGACAGGCATTTAAGGCTATTGTCTTATTTTTATTTATACAGTTATCGTCTATAATGACTGTCAATTTTGAAATGTTAAATGAGTTTATAAATCCTCTCGTATATAATGCAGCGGGTACATTGGATACTTTTATATTCGAAAGTGGAATAATTAGTGGAGATGTAAATCAAGCTGCATCTATCTGGTTTTTGAGATTTATAATTCAACTGCCTATAACAATTGGGGTTTATTATATAATAAAAAGTGCATACTATGAGGAGTTTATTGAAAGGAAAGAACTAAAATATGATGTTGAACCATCAGATAAGATTGTATTTAGTGTAGCAGAAGAGGGAAAAGTTGAATATAATGAGTCTAGTAGACTTTGGAGTGTGATTATATGCCTTATATATGCGTCAATATTCATGATTCCTATTATATCAATTTTTAGTATTGATGGTGGAGTAGATAATTATAGACTTCCAAATATGGATATATTTACTTCATTTATAAAGTACATATTCATAACATCTATAGCTACTATACTAAATTTGGTGATTACAGTCTTACTTGCCTATCCCCTTAGTACATCTCATTCTAAGAAGAAGACAATATATGAAATATTTTTACTTATACTGCTTGTAGCCGGACAAGGGGGAGTACATGAATATATATACTTTGAAAAGCTTGGTCTTATAAATACGATATATCCTTATATATTAAATGGATTTTTTTCAGTGATGAATATATTTGTGTTGGGAAGTATATATATGAGCCAGTACAAATTTTCTAATTTTAGGGAATACTTATATAGAATATGGAAACCGGCAATTGCACTAGCAGGTTTTCAATTCATTGCTATGTGGAATTCTTACTATCCATCTCAAATTTTGTACTTGAATAATCCTGAATTTTTTTCACCTGTCATGATTTTTAAGAATATTGTCATGGATATGCAAACAGATTTTAATGCATCCCTTCTTACGTTGGGTTTTCTTGTAAGTTTACCTTCTATAGTTATAGGAATAGCTATATGTTTGTTTGCTGATAATAGGGTGTTTATAAGTCGTATAAGGGATTAGATATATAGAACAAAGGATGCAAAGGCGCTTAAAAAACTCATATGTAGTACTTAATATAAGGTGATGGAGTTTAGCATCCATTTAAGAACTAATTCTTAGGTGGGTGTTTTTTATAGGACTTTATACAAAAATTCCACCTCAAAATCCCAAAACATTGACGTAATATGTATAAAAATATATAATATGCAAATAGGACTTTTAATCATACTAGATGGAGGATGGAAATATGGAAAAAACAGAACAACGTGAACAATGGGGTTCCAGACTTGGTTTTATATTAGCTGCAGCTGGTTCCGCAGTAGGTTTAGGGAATATATGGAGATTTCCCTATGTAGCTGGTGAAAATGGAGGAGCTGCTTTTATTATTATATATCTTATTGCGGTTATATTAATTGGTTTTCCACTGATGTGTACTGAAGTTGCTCTAGGAAGAAAATCACAGAAAAATCCAGTAGGGGCTTTTTCTGCTTTGTCCCAAAAAAAATATTGGAAAATAGTAGGAATATTGATTGTAGTAGTGGCTGCATTTATACTCTCTTATTATTCAGTAATTGGAGGATGGTCTTTGGCATATATGTCAAAGTCAGTGATGAGTGGATTTAAACCTGGAATCGATTACGAGGAATTATTTGGTAGCCATATTTCACAGATAGGAGTACCTATAATATGGCATGGTTTATTTATGATACTTACATTAGCAATAATTGAGTCAGGTGTTATCAAAGGCATTCAAAAATGGTCTAAGATTTTGATGCCATCTCTATTTTTATTGCTAATTGCAATGGCATTGAGGTCTCTAACTTTGCCTGGAGCAACTGGGGGTATTGAGTTTTTCTTGAAACCTGATTTTAGCAAGATAACATTTAGTACTATACAAGCTGCCATAAGTCAGGCTTTTTATTCGCTAAGTATTGGAATGGGACCACTTATAACCTATGGCAGCTATCTAGGTAAAGAAGATAATATTCCTGATAATGTAGGTTGGGTAGCAGGAATGGATACTATGGTTGCGATAATTGCGGGTCTTGCAATATTTCCAGCGGTTTTTGCTATGGGTTATGCTCCTGATGCAGGTGCAGGACTAGCATTTATAACCCTTCCAGCTGTATTTTCTCAGATGCCAGGGGGAAGCTTATTTGGATTTATATTTTTCTTATTGCTCAGTGTAGCGGCTTTAACTTCTGCAATGTCCTTATTAGAAGTAGTGGTAGCATGGTTAATAGATGAGAAAGGTTGGGATCGTCGAAAGGCATCAATAGGATTGGGAATTGTAATATTTATAATAGGTTTACCTGCTACACTTGGTTATAGCGTATTAAGTGATGTAAAATTTTTAGGTATGGACTTACTAGATACCTACGATTTTATAACCAATAATATGGTTCTTCCAATAACAGGGTTGTTTACTTGTCTGTTTGCAGCTTATGTTTGGAAGACGGAAAAGGTCATGGAAGAAATTAATAATCCTAAGGGGAAGCTTTCCTTTGGTTCACTATATAGGATTTTGATTATGGTTATAATCCCGATTGCAATATGTTTTATAATGGTCATGAATTTAATTGAAAAGTTTGGAGCGTAATAAAGAGAGGGAAAGCTGAAATGCTTTCCTCTTTCTACTATGTATGCAAATAAAGGAGGAGTATTATGGTTCAAGGTAGAGATTATATAGGAGTAGGAGTAGGCGCTGTTATTTTAAATGATAAAGGCGAAGTATTACTGTTACTGCGTGAGAGAGCTCCTGAGGCGGGATGTTGGTCTATACCTGGGGGAAAGGTAGAACTATTTGAAACTATAGAGGAGGCAATTAAAAGAGAGGTGAAGGAAGAATTAGGTGTAGATATTGATATTATAGAGCTTTTAGGAGTGACAGATCATATAGTAGAAACTGAAGAGGTTCACTGGGTGGCTCCTACATTCTTAGCTAATATTGTAGGGGGACAAGTCAGAAATATGGAACCTAAAAAACACGAAGAAGTTAAATGGTTTTCAGTTGAGGCCTTGCCTGAAAATATTACAATAACAACCCAGAGAGGAATAGAATTCTTACATATAAAAAATATGTTATAATATCTATATGAGTGAATGCAGAGGTAAAGACAAAGTAAGAGGATAGATTTGGAATTTAACTATATTTATAGGATGAGATTTTTAACTCATCCTATAAATAGTGATGAAAGGATAGAAAAATATGATACGAGAGCGCCTTAATATAGAAAACCCACAAGAAATATTGGATCAGATTGAAGATTTTATAAAAAGGAGTGTATCTAGATACCATAAAGATGGCTGCATATTGGGTATAAGTGGTGGTCTGGACTCTGCCCTCACTGCCTACATAGCAGTTAGAGCTGTTGGAAAAGAAAATGTTATGGGGTTATTTATGCCCGAGAGGGATACGAGTAAGGCTACGTATGCAGATGCTCGTATGCTAGCTAAGATTTTAGGTATTCCATTTAATGAGATAAATATAAAGCCAGTGGTTAGAAAAATGGGTGTATATTCACTTCAGCCACCTGCTTTTTATGTACCACGTGGTCTTCAGGAAAAATATGTGTATAACAAGAATAAAAAACATTCTAAGGAAAATGAACCTACATTTTTGAGGATGTTAAAGGGAGGCGATGGAGACCCAGAGTTACAAAAGCATATGGCATATTTAAACACTAAACAACGTATCCGTATGACATACATATATTATTATGCAGAACTCAATAACTTACTTGTTTTAGGTAATCTCAATAAAAGTGAATATATGACGGGTTTTTATGTAAAATATGGCGATTCAGCAAGTGATATACAACCTCTTATACCATTTTATAAGACACAGATAATACAATTATCTAAAAGCATGATGGTACCAGATAGTATTATAAACAAATCTCCTGCTCCAGATCTCATGCCAGGTATGAATGATGAAGAAATATTGAATATATCTTATGATAGCTTAGATGTCATATTAGCAGGATTAGATATGGGTGTGGATGATGAGACAATGGCTAGTGAGGCAGGTGTAGATAAATCCAATATAGCATATGTAAAGAGACTTATTGAATTATCTGAGGTACTTAGGAGGGATATAGACAGTCCCAATATAGATCTTGTCAATTGATTTTAAATGAAGGTGGATAAACGTGGTTAAGGATAAGATAGTAGATATACATGCACATGTATTTCCAGAAAAGATTGCAAAGAAGGCGGCTAAGTCTACAGGGCGTTATTATGGAATTCCTATGTATAGTGATGGAACAGTTTCTTCTTTATTGGAAAATGGTAAAAAAATTGGAGTATATAAATATGTAGTTCATTCTACGGCCACAAAGGCCGATCAGGTACAGTCGGTAAACAATTTTATTGCATCAGTCCAAAAAAGGAATGATGCATTTATAGGCTTTGGCACTCTTCATCCTGATTTTGATGATATTGAAGGGGAAGTTGAGAGGATTTTATCCCTTGGATTAAAAGGGATAAAACTTCATCCAGATTTCCAAAGATTCAACATAGATGATAGATATGCTATGTCTATATACGAGGCAATAGAGGATAGACTTCCTCTACTCATACATATGGGGGATGAAAGAAGAACATTTTCACACCCAAAGAGACTGGCTCATATACTAGATATATTTCCACATCTCACTGTTATAGCTGCTCATATGGGAGGATATAAGATGTGGGATGAGTCTATGGAATATCTTGTGGGAAGGGATATTTACTTTGATACATCAAGTACACTTATGTTTCTAAATAATGATAAGGTTGTAGAGATGATAAGGACACATGGATCTGAAAAGGTATTCTTTGGGGTTGATTATCCCATGTGGTCTCATGAGGAGGAGCTAAAGAGGTTATGTTCTCTGGGACTTTCAGATGATGAATTGGAACTTATTCTGTGGAAAAATGCACATAGATGTTTCAATACATGGCTATAGGTTTAATTATAGACAAAGGTCTATGCAATTATATAATGGGGAACTAGTTAATAAACTTATGTAGACCTTATAAGTATTAATCTGTGTCATATATACACAGGAAAGGGGAAGGATTCGTTATGAAAAAGACAGCATTTTTTGTATTTCGCGCTGATAGTATGTGTTTTGTCCATGTACTTCTTTATGTAAAAGAGCTCTATGATAAGGGGAATGATGCCAAGATAATATTAGAAGGTCAGGGGACAACCCTTATTAAAGCTCAAGAAGAAAAAGAAAATCCTCTTTTTTTGGAGGTCAAGGAGTTAGGTCTTATAGACGGGGTATGTCGTGCATGTTCTGGCGCCATGGGAGTACTGGAATATAATGAAAAGTCTGGTATACCTCTCTTGGATGAACTTCAAGGTCATCCTTCCATGGAACGGTATATGTCGGAAGGTTATGATATTATAACTATGTAAGAATTATTTGTCCTATTTGTTAATATCTCCATATCTAGAGTTCTATAATAACCTTATATAAGGCCTCGTTTTAATATGATTAAGAGGTCGTCATAGTATTTATCTAGTCATGAATATATAGACTTAATCGATTTAATTTAAATTATTTATAGATCTTTTAAGAATATTACCTATACAGAGCCTGTCTATTATATTATAATTAATATAGTGATTAAAATCTTGTCTAATTAGGAGGTTTATTTTGGAATGACAAAAGTATCTGAGATAAATGATAGACTCTGTGGTGGAGTAATTATGGATGTTGTAAATGTAGAACAGGCAAGGATTGCAGAGAGCGCCGGCGCAGTGGCGGTAATGGCATTGGAGAGAATTCCAGTGGACATAAGGAATCATGGTGGCGTTGCTAGAATGTCAGATCCACTGTTGATACAGGAGATACAAGAGGCAGTTTCAATTCCGGTAATGGCTAAGGTGAGGATAGGTCACTTTGTAGAGGCACAGATATTGGAGGCCCTTGAAGTAGACTATATTGATGAAAGTGAAGTTTTGACACCTGCAGATGAAGAACACCATATAGATAAAAATAAGTTTAATACACCTTTTGTCTGTGGCGCGAGGAATCTAGGTGAAGCACTTAGACGTATAAATGAAGGTGCTTGTATGATTAGAACAAAAGGCGAGGCAGGAACTGGTAATGTCGTTGAGGCTGTAAGACATGTACGAACTGTAATGAATGATATTAAGGCATTACAGGATATGTCAGATGTACAGCTAAAAGCTGAAGCAAAGAAGATGAAAGTACCCTACGAATTATTAAAAGAAGTAGCTAAATCTGGTAAATTGCCAGTTTTAAACTTTGCTGCTGGAGGAATTGCCACACCTGCAGATGCTGCTTTGATGATGCAGTTAGGATGTGAAGGTGTGTTTGTAGGTTCTGGTATATTTAAATCATCTGATCCCCAAAAACGCGCAAGGGCTATAGTAGAGGCAGTGAAAAATTATGATGACCCAGATGTCCTATTGGAAGTATCAAAGGGATTAGGAGAGGCAATGCCAGGAATTGAAATTGATAAATTAGAAGATGACCAATTATATGCAAAAAGAGGAATATAGAAGGAGAGCTTTTATATATTTTTAGCTTGAAAAGCAGGGTAAAACTAGTATAAAGAGCTAATTTTCTCGTCACAATAGTTAGCAATATCGGAAAACGCTTAACTTTTACGAAGTTAAGCGTTTTTTGCGCAAAAAATAGTTATTGGCATTTGACAAAAATAAAAAATAGTTGTATCATATTATTGGCATTTGCTAATAATACATAAAAGGGAGGATAGATAGATGAAAATAGCCATTTCTGCAAAAGGACCAACATTAGACAGTATACTCGATGAAAGGTTTGGACGATGCCAGTATTTTATACTAAAAGACACTGAGACGGGAGAAGTGGAGACAGTGGAGAATAGGGGGCTTACATCTGAAGGGGGCGCTGGAATTGCAGCATCTCAGCAGCTCATAGATGAAGGTGTAAGTGTTATAATTACGGGCAATCTTGGTCCAAATGCATTTGAGCTTATAGAGAAATCTGG
>DGES01000014.1:0-853 GCA_002386065.1 Firmicutes bacterium UBA3920 | reverse complement strand
ATGAGCTTTCTAAGATCCAAAAGTCAGGTCCAGCTCATCATGGTGGACATTGAGCTAAGGAGGAGAACAGTTTGAATGTAGCAGTACTAAGTGGCAAAGGAGGAACGGGAAAGACTACAATCTCTACAAATCTTGCATTGGCTTTAGGAGCATCTTATATTGATTGTGATGTAGAGGAGCCAAATGGGTTTCTATTTTTAAAACCTAATATAGAAAATACAAAAAAGGTGATGGTGGAATATCCAGTAATAGACGATGATAAGTGTACAGATTGTAGTGCATGTGCCGACATATGCCAATTTAATGCCCTCGCAAGTACAGGTAATAGTATATTGCTCTTTGAAAAACTATGTCATGGATGTGGTGCTTGTAAAATAGTATGTAGTTGCGGAGCATTGGACTATGGGAAGAGGGAAGTAGGCAAAATAGAAGAAGGTATGGGACATGGTATAAACTGTAGTAGAGGAGTATTAAATATAGGCGAACCAATGGCAGTGCCTGTTATAAAGGGTTTACTTAAAAATTTAGAAGGTCGATTAAATATTATAGACTGTCCACCTGGGACTTCATGTAATGTAGTGATGTCACTTAGATATGCAGATAGTGCAATATTGGTGACCGAGCCTACTAAATTTGGACTTCATGATCTAAAGAGGGCAGTAGAGCTTGTAGAGAAATTTGATATTCCCTTTGGTGTAATAATAAATAAAGATGATAACAGGGAAAATATAGTCAAATCTTACTGCAAGGAGAGACAAATTAAAATAATAGGAACGGTTCCATACAGTGATTCAATTGCCCTTACCTATTCAAAAGGTGAGATGCTCTACGACAATCTAGAGAATAAGGCTGT
>DGES01000032.1:8851-39399 GCA_002386065.1 Firmicutes bacterium UBA3920 | reverse complement strand
GTACAAAGCAAAAAACTCAATTATTTTATTTCTTGCATTTATTGATATAAAATGCTATACTAATATGTGGTTAATATAAACTATATTTCACGTTAATTAGTATAGAGTGGGGTGCCCCCACTCTTTCCTATATTAAACTGATAAATTTCACGTTAAAATAATTTTAAAGGAGTATAAAAATGGCTAAAGGTAATACCGAAAAGATAGCTAAAAAACTGGCAATGCCGATAATAGAGCAGTTAAATTTTGAATTAGTAGACATTGAATATAAAAAGGAAGGCGCTAATTGGGTTTTACGATATTATATAGATAAACCTGGGGGTATAAGTCTTGATGACTGCCAGATATTTAGTGAAAAAATAAGTGAAGCCTTAGATAGAGAAGATCCAATAGCACAACGATACTATTTAGAAGTTTCTTCTCCAGGACTGGATCGACCGTTAAAAAAGGAATCTGATTTTGAACGTTTTAAGGGAAGAAACGTTGAATTAAGATTATATAGAGCTATAAACAATAGGAAAAAATATATAGGTGAATTGGTTGGGCTACAGGGAAATAATATTATCATTAAAGTTGATAATCAAATGTTAGAGTTTAATAAAAAAAATGTTTCTATAGTTAGACTTGTGATAGAGATATAAATCATGAAAATAATCACTTGTTATTGGTTTTTAAGGAGGACTAAAAATGAATGGAGAATTTTTAGGAGCAATCAACCAGATTAGCAGTGAAAAGGATATTGATAAAGAAGTACTTTTGGAAGCCATAGAAGCTGCGTTGGTATCGGCATATAAAAAGAATTTTGGAACAGCACAAAATGTTAGGGTAAATATAGATAGGGAAACTGGTGCTGTCAAGGTATATGCTTTAAGAAAAGTAGTAGAACAACCAAAAGATGAGTTTCTTGAAATTAGCTTGGAAGAAGCACGTAAATTCGATAAAAATTATAAACTTGGTGATTTTTTTGAACAAGAGGTTACTCCAAAAAATTTTGGACGCATAGCTGCACAGAATGCAAAACAAGTTGTAGTACAACGAATTAGAGAAGCTGAAAGATTATCTATTTATGAAAAATTCTTGGCAAAAGAGCATGAAATTGTAACAGGTATTGTACAACGAATAGAAAAGAAAAATATATTTGTTGATTTAAACAAGACTGAAGGTTTACTCCCAGCATCCGAGCAGATGCCAAATGAAGAATATAATGTAAATGACCGTATAAAAGTTTATATAACTGATGTAAAGAAAACTACAAAAGGCCCTCAAATTACTCTATCACGTACTCATCCCAATCTCGTTAAAAGATTATTTGAATTGGAAGTACCTGAAATTATGCAAGGCGATGTAATTATAAAAAATATAGCAAGAGAAGCTGGTTCACGAACTAAAATTGCAGTATATGCGCCTGATGAAAGAATCGACTGTGTAGGGGCTTGTGTAGGCCAAAAAGGTATAAGAGTTCAACAAGTAGTGGATGAATTGAGCGGGGAAAAAATAGATATTGTTAAATGGAGTAGTGAGCCGGGTGAATATATAGCTAACGCACTAAGTCCTGCAAAAGTTTTAAATGTATATACTAATATAGATGAACAAAGTGCTCAAGTGATAGTTCCTGATAATCAATTATCTCTTGCTATAGGAAAAGAAGGGCAAAATGCTAGATTGGCAGCTAAACTTACTGGCTGGAAAATTGACATAAAGAGTGAATCGCAGATACAGATATAGATGATATTTATTGTATTTATTATATAGAAAATTTAAGGAGGGAATATCTTGAAAAGACGAAAAGTACCTTTGCGAATGTGTATATCCTGTAAAGAAATGAAACCTAAGAAAGAATTACTCAGGATAGTTAAGAATTCAGAGGGGAAAATTAATATAGATTTGAATGGGAAATTACCAGGACGTGGAGCTTATATATGTCATAATCCTCAATGTTTAGAAAAAGCAATAAAACATAAACTGTTTGAACGTATTTTTCAGCAAAAAGTAGATAAAGAAATCTATGTTCGTCTAACAGATATTCTAACTGAAAATGATGAGGATATATAATATATTAGGATTATGTCGCAAGGCTGGGAAATTAAAATTGGGAACTGCTGCAGTAGAGAAAGCTATACTAACACGGAATGCAAAACTTGTTGTATTGAGTTCTGCTGTATCACAAAGGACATTGAAAAAATTTCAAGCTCTATGTAGTGAAAAAAATGTGGATATGATTATATTAGATGATGATAATAATATAGGAAAAAGCGTAGGAAGAGATGGTATAAAAATAATGGCTATAACAGATCATAATTTTAAAAATATGATATATAAAATCCAGATTAAAAATCAGGGGGGTGGTAATTAATGTCTACAGAAATTAATGTATATACTACAACTAAAAAAATTAGAGAAAATTCTAAAGAATTAAAGCAAAATATGGATGCTTTAAAGCAAGATGTAGACAAACATATAAAGACTATAAATAAATTAAAGCAGACGATAAATAATAAAGATTTGCAACATATTGAAAAGCAAAAGACTCAAGATACTAAAAAAGAAGCAAAAAGGAATTTTAATTTAGATACAGAACAAGAAAATAAAAGTGATATAAAAAGAAGTAAAGGACATTTAAATAAGAAAAAGGCTCATGCAAGTAAATCTAATAAAAAGGAAAATAGAAATGTGGATAAGCATTCTAAAACAAAAGGTGAGAATAGAAAAGCTAATGCGCAAAAAAAGAAAGCTGAAATACCTGAAAGAAAGAAAGCTATTACAATAGGAGAGATAGTAACAGTAAAAGAATTGTCTGAAAAAACAGGAATTTCAGTATCTAATATAATAAAACAATTAATGCAGCTTGGAGTAATGGCGACTATAAATCAGGAAATTGATTATGATACAGCGCTATTGGTAGCTAATGAATTTGGGATAGATTTAGAGCTTAAGGCAGCAAAAACTTTCGAAGATGTTTTGTCTGAGTTAGATGTGGAAGATGATCCAAAAAAATTAGTAAAACGAGCTCCTGTAGTTACTGTTATGGGCCATGTAGATCATGGAAAAACTTCTTTATTAGACGCTATAAGAAATACAACCGTTACTGAACAAGAGGCTGGAGGTATAACTCAGCATATAGGTGCATATACAATAAAAGTTGATAATAAATTTGTAACCTTTTTAGATACTCCTGGACATGAAGCATTTACTTCAATGCGGGCAAGGGGAGCACAGGTTACAGATATAGCTATACTTGTAGTTGCTGCAGATGACGGTGTCATGCCACAAACGATTGAAGCTATAAACCATGCTAAGTCTGCTAATGTACCCATAATTGTAGCCATAAACAAAATTGATAAACCCACTGCAAATCCAGATAGAATAAAACAACAACTTTCAGAACATGGACTTTTGGTGGAAGAATGGGGTGGCGATGTCATTGCTGTTCCTGTCTCTGCTTTAAGAAGACAAGGTATAGATGAGTTACTTGAGATGATATTACTGGTGGCAGAAATGGAAGAACTTAAGGCAAACCCTGAACGCCCAGCAAAAGGAACTATAATAGAAGCTGAATTGGATAAGGGACGAGGACCTGTGGCTACCATATTAGTACAAAATGGAACGTTGCATATTGGTGATTCAATAGTTGCAGGAACTGCATATGGACGTGTAAGAGCAATGATGGATGATAGAGGAAGACGAATAAAAAAAGCAGGCCCTTCAGTACCAGTCGAAGTATTAGGGTTGTCTGAGGTACCTGAAGCCGGCGATACAATGTATGTAGTTAAAGATGATAAACTAGCTAAACAAATAGCAGAAGAAAGACAAGATAAGGAAAAAGAAGCCCAGCAAAAGACTTCTACTATAACTACATTAGATGATCTCTTTGAACAGATAAAAGAAGGAGAAATTAGGGAGTTAAATTTAATAATTAAAGCAGATGTACAAGGTTCAGCTGAAGCTGTCAAACAAGCATTAGAACGACTTTCAACTGATGAAGTAAGAGTTAACACTATACACAGTGGCGTTGGTGCTATTACTGAATCGGATGTAATGTTAGCTAGGGCATCTAATGCCATAATCATAGGCTTTAATGTAAGACCTGTGACTAATGCCTATGAATTAGCAGAGAAAGAACAGGTTGACATAAGAACATATAGAGTAATATATGATGCTATACAAGATGTAGAAGCTGCAATGAAAGGATTACTGGATCCAGAGTTTAAAGAAGTAGTAATAGGTCGCTTAGAAGTACGAGCTACTTTTAAAGTATCAGGAGTTGGAGTTGTTGCTGGATGTTATGTAACTGATGGCGTTATTAGAAGAAATGCTTATGTAAGAGTTGTGCGCGATGGTATAGTTATACATGAGGGAGAAATTGCATCTTTAAAACGCTTTAAAGATGATGTGAAAGAGGTAGCCTCAGGTTATGAATGTGGGTTGAGCATTGAAAATTTTAATGATATAAAAGAAAATGATATAATAGAAGCCTTTGTAAAAGAAAAGATAGAAAGATAATTGCAAAATTAGGTAGGTGTTAATGATGGTATATCATAGATCAGAACGAGTAGCTGAAGAGATCAAAAAAGAAATAAGTATGATAATAAGAGAAGATGTAAAAGATCCCAGAATTTCTGAGATGTTATCTGTTGTGAAAGTAGATGTGAGTAGGGATCTAAGTCATGCAAAGATTTATGTTAGTATATTAGGTTCAGATGAAGAAAAGACAGAAACGATAGAAGGCTTAGAGAGTGCAGCAGGATTTATTCGCAGAGAATTAGGTAAAGTGTTACAGCTTAGGCATGTGCCTGAATTAGACTTTATATTAGATTCATCAATAGAATACAGCGTCCATATTTCTGAAAAAATAAAACAATTGCATGAAAAAAAGAGGTAATAGTATGCTTACTAAGATAAAAAAACTTATATGCGAAAATAAAAATATAGCACTGGTTGGACATATTATGCCAGATGGAGATACTATTGGTAGTTGTCTAGCATTGGGATATGCTTTAGAAAGTCAAGGAAAAAATGTAGAACTCTTTTGCCAAGATGAGATCCCAGATAATTTGTGCTTCTTAAAAGGCTGTGATAAATTTCACAATGAAATTATATCCTGCAATTATTGTTTTGATCTTGTAATAGCATTAGATTGTAGTGATCCTGAACGCTTAGGTATATTTTATAAACTATTGGAAACAAGTAATCAAACAATAAATATAGACCATCATATTAGTAATACAAAGTTTGCTCTTGTTAATTGGGTAGATCCTACTGCAGCAGCTACTTGTGAATTAGTATACGAACTTATAAAAAATTTAAATATCCCCATTAATATGGGTATAGCTAATGCTATATATACAGGAATTTCAACAGATACGGGTAACTTTTCTTATAGCAATACTACCTCAAAAACCCATATTATTGCTGCTGAACTATTAGAAACAGGTGTTCAGCCTGAAGAAATGTCGATGAATATCTATAAAAATAATAGTATTGAAAGGGTAAAGCTAATTTCAAAAGCCATAGATACTATAGAATTACATGAAGATGGATGTATTTCTACTATGGAAATAACTAGAGATATGTTAATTGAAGTAGGTGTACATGAAAAAGAAAGTTCAGGTATGGTGAATTATGCCAAAGATATAAAAGGTGTGGAGTTGGCATTACTCTTTAAAGAACAAGAAGATGGTCAAATAAAGGTAAGTATGCGTTCTAAGAAAATAGTTGATTGTAATGAATTGG
Source organism: Firmicutes bacterium UBA3920 (assembly GCA_002386065.1). Lineage (GTDB taxonomy): Bacteria > Bacillota > Clostridia > Caldicoprobacterales > Xylanivirgaceae > UBA3920. The sequence goes on along the minus strand of DGES01000032.1, from coordinate 33,669 downwards.
CTAGTTTATTTGGTGGTGGTGGCCATGCAAGGGCTGCAGGTTGTACGATAAATACAACATTATATAATGCTAAAAAAATAGTACTTGAAGAAGCAAAGAGTTTTTTGAAAGGGTGATTTTCTTTGCATGGCGTAATAAATGTCCTGAAACCTCCTGGTATATCATCAGCAGGTGTAGTAAATCACATAAAAAACTTTTTAAATTGTAAAAAAGCTGGTCACACAGGAACATTAGACCCTCAAGCTGCAGGTGTATTACCTATATGTATAGGTAAAGGAACAAAAATTGCTAATTATATAATGTCCCAAAAAAAAACATATATCTGTGAAGCTACGTTGGGTAAAGAAACAGATACAGATGACATTGAGGGCAATGTAATATTTAAATGTGATAATTTTTCATATAATGAAAAAGATATAGAACAAGTTCTATTGTCTTTCAAAGGTGATATAATACAAGTACCCCCTATCTATTCTGCCATTCGATATAAGGGAAAACGATCATATGAATTGGCTAGAGAAGGTAAATATATAACACCTAAAGCAAGAACAGTTACAATCTATGATATAGAGTTACTTGATTTTTTTAGTCCAAATAAGTTTTTATTTAAAATAGAATGCTCTAAAGGGACGTATATACGTTCTCTATGTAGAGATATTGGAAAAACTTTAGGTTGTGGTGCCTATATGTCTTTTTTGATTCGTACTCAGACAGGTGAGTTTGAATTAGATAATTCTTTTACATTTGACGAAATAAAATGTTTTTATGAAAAAGATACCGTAGATAAATTTCTTATACCAATTGATAAAGCTCTTACCAATTTTAATTCTATAACGGTAGATGATGAACAGTTTGAGAGATTAATAAATGGTAGTCCTATTCATCTAAAGTACATTAAAGATAGTACTCTGCCTATAGAAGTACAATTAGACACGAATGAAGTACTTTTTAAGATTTATTGTAAGAATAAATTTATAGGAATTGGTTTTTTACAAAAGAATAATGATACCAATGGATATCTAAGAATAAAGAAATTATTATTATGAGGGAAAAACTATGAAGGTGATTTTTAATACTGAACAACATTATAATACTAATATCAATGATAAAATAGCTGTCGCTTTAGGATTTTTTGATGGAATTCATAAAGGTCATAGACAACTTATAAAGGCATTAGTCGATATAAAAAATGAAAAGAAATGTTCTACAATGGTATATACATTTAATGAACATCCCATGACGGTTATCTCTCCAAAGAATGTCCCACTATTAATAACAGATAATCAGCAAAAAATAGAAATTATGAAGGAGTTTGATATAGATTATCTAGTGTTTAATAAATTTACTCCGGCATTTGCCAATATTCTTCCTGAAGATTTTGTCTGTAGACATCTGTTAAACAGATATAGTATCGATACTATAGTAGTAGGATACAACTTTAAATTTGGCAAAGGTGGTTCAGGAGATATAAATACGTTAAAACAATTGGAGAAAAAGAAAAATTTCAATGTAAAAGTAATACCACCTATCAAACTAGATGGTAAAATAGTAAGCAGTAGTACAATTCGCACTTTCATTAAACAAGGGAAAATGAATCAGGCAGCAAATTTTTTAGGTTATCCATATAGACTAAAAGGAAAAATTATCAAAGGTAAAGCACGAGGTAGAAAACTAGGATTTCCTACTGCCAATATTGAATACAATACATTAAAAGTGATTCCTAAAAAGGGTGTATATTTAACCTTAACTTTTACAGATAAAAAATTCATTTGGAGTTTAACTAATATAGGGTCTAGTCCAACGTTTGAAAAAGATAATAACATACGTATAGAAACTCATCTTTTGGGTTTTTCAGGTAATTTATATAATCAAGAAGTAGAACTATATTTTTTTGAAAGAATAAGAGATGAAAAAAAATTCAAGAGTTCCGAAGAGTTGATTGGTCAATTGAATAAAGATTTAGAGACTGCAGCACAGTGCATTTACAAAATAATTCAAATGTGCTACAATACATAGAGTGGTTTTGTAAACCATTTCCTTAGTTCGACGAAACTCCGGCGTCGTACTCAGGAAACTGGCGTTTTATTAAAAAGGGAGGTGAATGCAATGGATAAAGCTAGAAAAGCAGAAATAATTGAACAATTTAAAAGACATGATGGTGACACAGGCTCACCGGAAGTTCAAATAGCTCTATTAACTGAAAGGATAAATCATTTGAATGAACATCTAAAAGTTCATAAAAAAGATCATCATTCCCGTAGAGGATTGCTTATGATGGTAGGTAGAAGAAGAGCACTATTAAATTATTTAGAAGATACCGATATCGAACGCTATAGAACTGTTATTGAAAAGCTTAATTTACGAAAATAGAATTGGAGTGGGCATCCCCGCTCCTTTCTTTTAACAACCGTTTTAAAAAGAAGAGAATAATGATTTGCTTTATAAACGGTTGGATATAATAAAATAAAGGAGGTTATATAGTGGAACATAAAATATTTACCACCAATATAGCAGGTAAAACTATAAAGGTTGAAGTTGGCAAATTGGCCGGATTGGCAAATGGTGCATGCACTGTTCAATGTGGAGATACTGTAGTTTTTGTTTCTGCCACTGCTTCTGATGAGCCCAGAGAAGGTATTGATTTTTTCCCTTTAAGTGTTGATTTTGAAGAAAAATTATATGCTGTAGGCAGAATTCCTGGTGGTTTTATCAAAAGAGAAGGTAAGCCTACTGAAAAGGCTATACTCACATCTAGATTGATTGACAGACCTATAAGACCGCTATTTCCAGAAGGTTATCGGAATGATGTACAAGTTGTAGCAGTTGCTTTATCGGTTGACCCAGATTATCCACCTGATGTATTTGCTATGTTAGGTTCATCCGTAGCTTTAAGTATTTCTGATATTCCATTTGCAGGTCCTACTGGTTCAGTTGTAGTTGGTATGGTTGATGATGAATTTATAATAAATCCAAATAGTGAAGAGCGAGAAAATAGTGTTCTTCATTTAGTAGTAGCTGGAACAAAAGATGCAATAATGATGGTAGAAGCAAGTGCAAATGAAATTACCGAAGAACAAATGTTAGACGCTATATTATTTGCACACAAATATATCAAAGAATTAGTTGAATTTCAAGAAGATATAGTTAAAATGGTAGGAAAAGAAAAAAAAGAGTATGTTCCTTTTTTACCATCCATTGAACTAGAAACTGCAGTTAGAGAATTTGCAACTGATATGATTGAAGAGGCCTTTAGAGAATTTGATAGACAGATAAGACAAGAAAAATTGAAAAAAGTAAAAAATAATATTCAAGAACACTTTGCAGAAAAGTTCCCTGAACAAGAGGCTATGATAGATGAAGTTATAGAAAAAATATCTAAAGAGATAGTACGTACTAAAATAATAGATAAAGGAATACGACCAGATGGAAGAGGTTTTACTGATATTAGAAAGATAACTAGTGAGGTTGGTATACTACCACGTACTCATGGTTCTGGGCTATTTACTAGAGGACAAACTCAAGTACTCACTACTTGTACACTGGGTGCATTAGGTGATGTACAAATTTTAGATGGTCTTTGGGAAGATGATTTTAAGAGATATATGCATCATTATAACTTTCCTCCATTTTCAGTAGGGGAAACACGACCTATACGTGGTCCTGGAAGAAGGGAAATTGGACATGGTGCTCTTGCAGAAAGAGCCTTAGAGCCCATGATACCAAGTGAGGAAGAATTCCCCTATACTATACGACTTGTATCAGAAGTTATGAGTTCAAATGGCTCAACATCTCAAGCAAGTGTATGTGGCAGTACATTAGCACTTATGGATGCAGGTGTGCCTATAAAAGCGCCTGTTGCCGGTGTTGCCATGGGACTTATAAAAGATGAAAAATCAAATAAGATTGCCATACTCACAGATATCCAAGGATTAGAAGATTTCTATGGAGATATGGATTTTAAAGTCGCTGGAACTGCCAAAGGTATAACTGCTATACAGATGGATATAAAGATAAAAGGAATAGATAGGGCAATTTTGGAACAAGCCTTAGCACAAGCACGAGAAGGTAGATTATTTATATTAAATAAGATGTTAGAAGTTATACCAGAGCCGCGAAAAGAATTATCACCTTATGCTCCAAAGATCATTCAGACCCATATTGATCCTGATAAAATCAGAGATGTAATAGGACCTGGTGGGAAAATGATAAATAACATTATCGCAGAAACTGGCGTTAAAATCGATATAGAAGATGATGGTCGAGTATTCATTGCATCAGAAAATATAGATTCTGCAAATAAAGCTTTAAAAATAGTAAATGATATAACAAGAGAAGTCAAAGTTGGTGAAATATATGAAGGTACAGTTGTTCGTATAGAAAACTTCGGGGCATTTGTTGAAATACTGCCTGGACAAGAAGGTCTAGTTCATATATCCCAACTTGCAAGGGAGAGAGTATCAAAAGTAGAAGACGTTGTAAATGTAGGAGATAAAATAAAAGTCAAAGTAATAGAAATAGATAAACAAGGAAGGATCGATCTATCTCGAAAGGCATTATTACCAGCATTAGATAACAAAAAAACTACTAGACAAGGCAGTAATTATAATAGACAAAAGAAAAACTCTAATAAAGGTAATTTCAATAGAAATAACCACTAAATTAGAAACATAAACTTTGGTTTATGTTTCTTTTAATTTAAATACATATCCTCCTGACTTATGAATATTTATTTAATTAAGAACATATATGATAGGAGGAGAATATGAAAATATTATATATCTCTTTCAAAAAAATTATAATTATAATCTTCTTTGCAGTAATATTTGTCCTTTTTCTATTATTTTTACTAGCAAATAGAAATTTGCTCAATACATTTAACTCATTTTTTGAAGAACCTATATACAAAGGTAGTGATGATTTTAACAAGGTTGCCTTAGAGTGTAATGTTGTATGGGGAACAGAATATATACCAAGTATGCTCAATATATTGAAAGAATATGATATAAAAATCACATTTTTTGTAGGTGGCGAATGGGCACGTGATAATCCTGATATGTTAAAATTAATATCAAAAGAAGGTCATGAGATAGGGAATCATGGTTTTTCACATAAACATCATGCTAAATTAAGTTTAGAGGAAAATATAGATGAGATAAAAAATACAGAAAATATAATAAAAGAGATAACTGGTATTACTACTTACCTATTTGCACCACCATATGGTGAATTTGATAAGAATACACTTAATGCAGCTAATTCTATCGGCTATAAAATTATAATGTGGAGTATAGATACTATAGATTGGAGAGGAGATGGGGTAGATGCAATAGTTAACCGTGCTCTTAAAAATCCACATAATGGAGCTTTTATCTTAATTCATCCTACAGAAGATACAATAGAAGCTCTACCCATAATAATAAAAGGACTTAAAGAAAAAAAATATGAAATAGGGACGGTTTCTGAAGTTTTACCAAAAAGGCATTAATGCCTTTTTTTATTTTTGCTTTTTGCACTTTAACTCTCAGTATCTCATATTATGTTATAGAACATGAGGAGATATAGAGGTGATCTTATGAATTATTTGATCTACTCCATATTAGGTGGAGATAATAGACAGAAAGAATGTGCAAAAATACTAGCCGATAAGGGCAATATCGTAAAGGTATATGGCATTCTTGATAAATTTGATAAAAATATCACAATATTTAATAAGTTAGATAAAAATTTTTTCGAATGTGATGTTTTAATGCTTCCTATACCATATAAAAATAATGATGGACATATAAATCATGTTATAGGAGCTAAAAAACTTGTACTGATAGACTTTGCATTTTATATTTTACCTACAAGTCTCGTCGTATTAGGTAAAGCTGATGACGAAATTGATAAAATTTCTAAAGTATGTGGATTCAAATATTTTGATCTATTAGGCGATGAAACTTTTGCAGTATTAAACTCAATACCATCGGCTGAAGGTGCCATACAAAGGGCAATGGAAAATACAGATATTACAATACACGGTTCTGATATTTTAGTTTTAGGTTATGGAAGATTAGGTAAGACCTTAGCACGAATGCTTAAAGGAATAGGAGCCCATGTTACAGTAGCTGCAAGAAAAGATCATGACTTAGCGTGGATAACAGAAAATGGCTATATAGGGGTACATTTGAACAACTTAAATGACGTCATAGGCAGACAAGATATAATATTTAACACAATACCTGCGTTAATTATTGGTTCAAATGAACTTTACAAGGTAAAGAAGGACGTATTAATTATAGACCTTGCTTCATATCCGGGCGGAGTAGATTTTAAGACAGCCAATAAACTCAACATACAAGCAACTCTAGAACTTAGTCTTCCAGGTATTGTAGCCCCTAAAACTGCAGCGAACATAATATGTATGCGTATACAAGATTTAATGAATTAGATGGCTTTGAAACCCAATTTATTGTCATTGCCATATATAAATGTATGATTGCAATATGTCTTATCATAAAAATGGTACTAAAATTATTAGTGTGGGATTATGATTTGAGGCTTATTAATATGCAAGGAGGTATAATTTATGAAATTGACAGGTATAAAAATAGGTTTTTGTGTTACAGGTTCTTTCTGTACTTTACACAAAGTTTTGCCGCAAATTGAGGAAATGGTAAATGAAGGGGCACAGTTATATCCTATTTTTTCATATTCAGTTGCCAATACTGATACACGATTTACAACTGCGACTGAATTTAGAAAAACAGTAGAAAGATTGACACATAATACTGTAATAGATACCATTGTAGATGCTGAGCCTATCGGTCCTCAACATTTGCTAGATGTCATTGTTGTTGCACCTTGTACAGGTAATACATTAGCAAAACTTGCAAATGGTATAACAGATACACCTGTTTTAATGGCCGTAAAAGCCCATCTGAGAAATCAAAAACCTGTCGTAATTGCAATATCTACCAATGATGGACTTGGTAACAACGGAAAAAATCTGGCAATGCTACTTAATATGAAAAACATATATATTGTACCATACTATCAAGATGGTCCTCATATAAAGTCCAATTCACTTATGGCTGATATGAATAAAATCATTGACACAGTTATATTAGCATTAGACAAAAAACAAATCCAACCTGTACTTTTAAATATCCCTTAGGCTGCTAGATATACATTTTAATTAAATTTAATAGGCTCTTCTATAAATTTAACTATCTAACTAATGAAATTTGTTATAAAAATTCTCAAATGTATAAGTTGATATTTAGACATTAAAATTGAACAATTTTATATATTCTACTAAGATAAGTGATTCATCATCTCTTATCTTTTTTATGTTTTAGGTCATACTAATATAAAACAAATGTGGAGGTAATATAGATGCAGAGTGATAATTCAGGTATAGACAATATATCCATGGACAATATCAAAGAATTTGGAGCAACATCTATTCCTACTATGAAGAATAATATACATTGTCTCCCTATTATAGGGCAAGTTGAAGGGCATTTAATTTTACCGCCTAATAATAAAACAACCAAATATGAACATGTTATTCCACAATTAATTGCTATAGAAGAAAGTAAAGATATAGAAGGATTGATATTGATACTAAATACAGTAGGTGGAGATGTAGAAGCTGGACTAGCTATCGCAGAGATGATAAGTACAATGTCTAAACCTACCGTTTCATTGGTATTAGGTGGTGGCCATAGTATTGGAGTTCCTTTATCTGTATGTACTAAATATTCTTTTATTGCTCCTAGTGCTACTATGACTATACATCCTATTCGAATTACTGGTATAGTATTAGGTGTATCACAAACGTATGATTATTTGAACAAAATGCAAGAGAGAGTAGTAGATTTTGTAATAAGACATTCTCATATATCAAAAGAAAAATTCTATGAATTAATGACAAGACCTGGTGAATTAGCCAATGATGTAGGTACTGTACTTGTAGGCAAGGAAGCAGTAGCCGCAGGTCTAATAGATGAAATCGGAGGTCTAACAGATGCATTAAATAGATTAAAAAAAATGATAAGTAAAAAAAAGGGTGAAAACAAATGATAATATATTCTATAGTACCTGAAGAAATTATATATGCTCAAAACAAAGATGGTCAAATAGATATAAAAAATATTATAATAGATGATGGTGTTATTTTAGAATTAAGGCATTGTAAAAATGGGATATATGAAATAATTAGACTCATAAGTACTAATCCATTAGATTATTTAAAAGATATATATCAACCAGGAACGAATATTCGAATATCGAAATTTATATAAATGGATAATGTATGTAAAATGCTTTTTTACAGACTCTTAAAGCCTTGATTTTATTGAAAAACACCATACTTTCATGATATAATTCTTTTATAAACATAGAAATTATGAAGGATTTATATTAAAAATCTAGAATATATTTTTGTATAATTATTTACAAATTTGTAAGGGAGATCTCTATGGGTAAAGCAAAAAGAAAAAAGGCAACAAAAAAGAATAAAGTAGCTAATAAAAAAAGAATAAGACATGAAGTTTTTGGGGTCTTTCTAATAGGTCTAGGTCTTTTTACCTTATTTAGTATATACACTAATACTACCGGTATTTTTGGATACTACTTCCGGCGTATCTTAATGGGGTTATTTGGCATTACAGCATACGCAATACCAATACTAATTATGATTATTGGTATTTTGGTGATAGTGGCTTATTATAAAAAGATCAATAAATCAAAAATAGTACTTAGCATAATGTCATTTATATTTATATTATGCATTATACATATGTTATATTTTAAATACTATAAAACAGATGATTTGATTGAATTTATTAAATCTTCGTATGAAAATGGAATTGATGAAAAAGGTGCAGGTGCGCTTTTATCACCAATAGTATATTTTTCATATAAACTACTAGGCCTTATTGGTACTTATATACTATTAGTTGTGGTTTTTATAATAACTCTTATTATTTTAACAAATTTATCGTTTAAAAATGTAGTGACTTATATGTGTGACAAAATTGATAATCAAAAAAGCGCAAAAAGAGCAGTGAAAAAAAAGCCCTTTTCTGGAGCTACTGTTAAATTTAAAACTCAAGATAACAAAATTCCAGATATTGAGTTTATAAGTGATTCTTTTCAAAAGCAATCAAATAAAACAGGAAAGAAGGACAGTAATTCAGTAGATAAAGATTTGCAAATTATAGAAATTGAGCCTTCTACAGAAAATACAAAGGAAGCATTGACTTCTAATACGAATAATGAAAAAATTAAGGAGTCAATTAAAACATTAGAAATGCAATCTTCCCCTGATGTCTATAATTATCCAACATTAGAACTGTTAAAAAAACCCAAGGCTAAAAAGGGAGAACAAAACAGTGAAAAATATATGAGGTACAATGCTAAAATCTTAGAAAAAACATTAAATAGTTTTGGTGTAGATGCTAAGGTAGCTCAAGTAAGTAAAGGACCTGTAATAACAAGATATGAGGTGCAACCAGCTCCGGGGGTAAAAGTAAGTAAAATTGTCAATTTATCTGATGATATTGCGTTAAATCTAGCAACATCTGGTATTAGAATAGAAGCTCCCATACCAGGAAAAGCTGCAGTTGGTATAGAGGTCCCCAACAAAAGTACAAGTCCTGTACTCCTCAGAGAGGTTCTTGAAGGCGATGTCTTTAATAGACATGTTTCAAAATTAGCTTTTGCATTGGGGAAAGATATAGCAGGTAGGGATGTAATAGCGGATATAGCTAAAATGCCTCATCTTCTTATTGCTGGGGCAACTGGCTCAGGGAAAAGTGTCTGTATTAACACCTTGGTAATAAGTATTCTATATAAAGCTTCCCCTAAAGATGTCAAATTAATAATGATAGATCCAAAAGTAGTGGAGTTGAGTAATTACAATGGTATTCCTCATCTAATGTTCCCAGTAGTGACAGATCCTAAAAAAGCAGCAAATGCCCTCAATTGGGTTGTACAAGAAATGATAGATAGATATAAGTTATTTGCAGATAAGGGTGTGAGAGATCTAGAGCGCTATAATGAATTACAAATAGAACAAAAAGAAGAATCTCTGCCACAAATTATTGTAATAATAGATGAATTATCTGATCTTATGATGGCTGCACCTAATGAAGTAGAAGATTCTATATGTAGACTTGCTCAAATGGCGAGGGCTGCTGGAATTCATCTAGTGATTGCTACACAGCGCCCATCGGTAGATGTAATAACTGGTCTTATAAAAGCAAATATTCCATCAAGAATTGCATTTGCAGTATCTTCTAGTACAGATTCACGAACAATACTCGATATGGGTGGGGCAGAAAAATTATTAGGTAAAGGTGATATGCTCTATTACCCAGTTGGAGCCAATAAACCTATTAGGGTACAAGGGGCATATGTATCCGAAAAAGAAATAGAAAATGTTGTGAATTTCATTAAGTCACAAGACCTAGAATTCAAATATAATGAAGAGGCAATAGAAGAAATAGAAACATTAGATTATACTAATAGCAATATGGAAGAAATTGATGAATTATTCCCTGATGCCATTGAGTTAGTTGTAGACGCAGGGCAAGCTTCTATATCAATGTTGCAAAGAAGATTGCGTATAGGATATGCTCGTGCTGCAAGATTAATAGATGAAATGGAAATAAGGGGTATAGTAAGCGGTTTTGAAGGTAGTAAACCAAGGGATGTATTAATATCTAGGGAAGAGTTTGAAGAAAAATATAAAAATATTTAAGGAGGCATATTATTTGGAATATAAGATAGCTTTTATTTCACTAGGATGTGCAAAGAATCAAATTGATACTGAAAATATGCTAGGAATATTAACCCAAAATGGGTTTGAGATTACTAATTCTTGTGAAGATGCGGATATTGTAATTATAAATACTTGTGGTTTTATACAACCTGCAAAGGAAGAATCAATAGAAGAAATATTAAAACAAGTTGCAATAAAAGAAATTTATGGAGATAAAAAAATAATTGTAACTGGATGTTTAGCACAACGCTATACCAATGAATTGGCATCTGAAATTCCTGAACTAGATGCTATAATTGGAACGGAATATTATTCAAAAATAGATACTATTGTAGAAGGTTGTATAAAAGGAAAGAAATACGTTTGTAATGATAGACAACAATGGCAAGCCAATGAAGTTCTACCAAGAATTTTAACAACTCCTAAACCTACAGCGTATTTAAAGATTGCTGAAGGATGTGATAATTTTTGTTCATATTGTGCCATACCCTATATAAGAGGTAAATATAGAAGTAGAACAATAGATAGTCTATATAGAGAAGCAGTATATCTTGCCCAAATGGGTACTAAAGAACTAATAATAGTTGCGCAAGATATAAGTCGATTTGGTTACGACTTAGGGTATAAGAATGGTCTAAGTAAGCTTTTGGATAAATTGGCTTCTATTAATGAACTAAAATGGATAAGACTCCTCTACTGTTATCCTGATAGAATAGATGTGAATCTTATAAATGCAATAGAGAAAAATGATAAAATATGTCATTATATTGATATACCACTACAGCATGTAAATAATAATATTCTACGAGCTATGAATAGAAAAACTACCAAAGATGAGATAAAAAAACTTCTAGATACTATTCGCAGCACCATACCAGATATAGTAATAAGAACATCTTATATGGTTGGTTTTCCTGGTGAAAGAGAAGAAGAATTTAACGAGCTTTTAGAATTTATACATGAATATCCTATAGACCATGTAGGAGTTTTTATGTATTCACAAGAGGAAGGTACAAAAGCAGCTCAATTAAATGAACAAGTAGATATCAAAGAAAAAGTTCGCCGTAGAAACTTAATTATGTCTGAACAACAAAAGATATCAAAAAAACTAAATAAAAGATGGATAGGAAAAATGCAAGAGATACTTATAGAAGGTCAAGATTCAAAAGATGTATATTTTGGTAGATTCTATGGCCAAGCACCTGAAGTAGATGGTCAAGTATATCTCTTCAGTAATAGAAAATTAAGTCAAGGCGATTTTGTAAATGCTAATATAAAGAAAGTATATAATTATGATTTATTGGGGGAATATTATGACTTTAGCAAATAAAATAACGATATTTAGAATTATCTTAATTCCAATATTTTTAGCATGTATGTTAATCGACTTTCAATACAACCAATATGTAGGTGCCATTGTATTTATTATTGCTGCATCTACTGATGCATTGGATGGATATATAGCTAGAAAGCGCAATGAGATAACAAACTTTGGGAAGTTTTTTGATCCACTTGCTGATAAGTTACTTACAATGGCTGCATTAATAATATTAGTTGAAATGGGGAAAATCCCTGCACTGGCAGTTATAATAATATTAACTAGAGAATTTATGATTACTGGACTTAGAACACTGGCTGCGTCTGAAGGTGTTATAATAGCAGCTAGTTGGTGGGGAAAATTTAAGACTGTTACTCAGATGATAGCAATTATATTGATACTGATAGATAATTTTCCGTTTAGCAAGATTAATCTTCCTTTAGATCTAATTATGCTATATATATCCGTAATAATAACTATAATATCAGGTATTGATTACATGATAAAAGGAAGACATTTATTTTATGAAAAAGAATAAGGAGGCAACATCTATATAATGAAAGCAGAAATAATCAATATAGGAAGTGAACTGCTCTTAGGACAGATAGCAAATACGAATGCTCAATATATATCCGAGCAACTTGCTAAAATAGGTATAGATGTCTATTATCATACAGTAATAGGAGATAATAAAGACAGATTATTAGAGATGCTAAAAATAGCCTCAAAGAGATCTGACATAATAATAACTACAGGCGGATTAGGACCTACTATGGATGATTTAACCAAAGAGACGATTGCTGAATTTTTGAGATTAGATATGGTTTTGGATAAAGTAAGTTTGGATAAGATAGAACACTATTTCCAAAAGACTAAACGGGATATGCCCAATAAAAATATAAAACAGGCCCTATTTCCAAAGGATGCTAAAATTTTACCTAATCAGTTTGGAACAGCACCAGGCGCTATAATAGAAGACAAGAATAATACTTATATAATGTTACCTGGACCACCTCATGAACTTATATATATGTTTGATACATATGTATATCCTTATTTAAAGAAATATAGTAATCATATTATCTACTCGCGTGTACTCAAGGTATGTGGAATGGGGGAATCTACTGTAGAAGAAAAAATAAAAGATCTTTTAACTGAACAAGACAATCCTACCATTGCCCTACTAGCAACACAAGGAGAAGTATTGATACGTCTAACCGCAAAAGTTGAAAAAAATATAGACCCTGGGAAATTTATATATCCTATTGAACATGAAATAAAAAAAAGACTAGGTGATTTTATTTATGGAATTGACAATCAAACATTAGAAGAAGTTTTAATAAAAAGATTAATTGAAAAGAATAAGACTATTGCAGTTGCCGAATCATGTACTGGAGGACTCATATCCAATCTGCTAACGAATATTCCTAATGCTTCACAGGCTTTTATAGAAGGCTTTATAACTTATAGCAATGAAGCAAAAATAAAACGATTAGGTGTTAATCCTTCTACATTGAAAAAATGGGGGGCAGTTAGCAAAAAAACAGCAGCAGAGATGGCTAAAGGAGTACTAAATACAACTAATGCTGATATTGCTATTGCAGTAACTGGTATAGCAGGACCTGGAGGCGCAACCTCCACTAAACCTGTCGGTCTTGTCTATATTGCTGTTGGTTCGGGGGAACAAATAAATGTAGATGAATGTCATTTTACAGGTGATAGGTTAAGGATAAAGAATTTGACTGCTAAAACAGCTCTAGATAAGGCTAGACGCTATTTAAATTTTATTTGAGTTGAATTTAATCAATGGTTTCAATTATTAACTCGTGAATTGCTAATAAAAAGTTCAATATTAACAAGATTTCAATAGCATACAAATTTATTCATTTTTTTACAAAACTTAAAAAGCTATTATTGACTTACATTATGTATTAATATATAATTGTACATAAGAACTTATGTTCGCATGTAAAAACCCAGGAATATTAATAGAAAGGTGGGTGACATCCTGAATTTCAGGATAAGAATTATGGATAAACAAAAAGCTTTGGAATCAGCTTTAGGGAATATCGAAAAACAATTTGGGAAGGGAGCTATAATGCGCTTAGGGGAAGCTCCACATATGAATGTAGATGTCATACCAACTGGAGCTCTCGATTTAGATATTGCACTTGGAGTAGGAGGATTTCCTCGTGGAAGAGTCATTGAAATATTTGGGCCCGAGTCATCTGGAAAAACTACTGTTGCTCTACATGCAATAGCTGAAGCACAAAAATTAGGTGGAACTGCAGCATTTATAGATGCTGAAAATGCTTTGGATCCTGTTTATGCATCAAATCTAGGTATAAATATAGATGAATTGTTAGTATCTCAGCCGGATACAGGAGAACAAGCATTAGAAATAACAGAAGCTTTAGTAAGAAGCGGTGCTATAGATATAGTAGTAATTGATTCGGTTGCTGCCTTAGTTCCTAGAGCAGAACTAGATGGTGAAATGGGAGATTCGCATGTAGGGCTACAAGCTCGCCTTATGTCTCAAGCTTTGAGAAAATTATCAGGAATTATAAATAAATCACAAACTGTAGCAATTTTTATAAACCAACTTAGAGAAAAGGTGGGAGTAACATTTGGAAATCCAGAGGTTACTCCAGGGGGAAGAGCTCTTAAATTCTATTCTTCTGTACGACTAGATGTAAGAAGAATAGAGACACTTAAGCAAGGCAATGAAATGATAGGTAATAGAACTCGTGTTAGAGTTGTCAAAAACAAAGTAGCACCTCCTTTTAAGCAGGCGGAATTTGATATTATCTATGGAGAGGGAATATCAAAGGAAGGTTGCATACTTGATCTAGCAGTAGATAAAAATATAATAAACAAGAGCGGTTCGTGGTATTCATATGGCGATGATATAAGGCTAGGTCAGGGACGTGAAAATGCAAGACAATTTTTAAAAGAAAATCATGAACTATCTTTAGAAATTGAAAATAAAGTACGACGCGAACTAGGCATAGAAGAAATAAAAAATGCCAGTGAGGCGGCTTCTGATAATGATAGCAACTAAATGATTTTCAATAGCTACTTTTTGGATTCTTAATTTTTTATTTAAATATAGCATAACTCAAAAATTAACCGACTTGACATGTTATAAAAAAAGATATAAAATGTATACAAATACTGGTACATTAACCGAGCAATATTGTGAAAAGGCAACTATAAGGTATAAATAAGAGTATTTACTCTTATCAGCCGAGTCTTTGCTCGGTTTATATTTTGCTAGAGGATATGACAAAAGGAGGTGTTCCTAATAGAGCCAATACTACTAACAGGAATTGTCCTGATAGTAGCCATTGGGGGAGTATTACTCGGATATTTTTATCGAAAACGAATAGCAGAGGGTAAAATATGTAGCGCCGAAGAAGCGGCGAATAGAATTATAGATGATGCACATAAAGAAGCAGAATCTATAAAAAAAGAATCATTATTAGAAGCAAAGGAAGAAATTCATAGACTGCGAAGTGAGTTAGAGCGTGAAATAAGAGAAAGAAGAAACGAAATTCAGCGAGTAGAACGAAGAGTACAACAGAAAGAAGAAAATCTTGATAGAAAGATGGATTCTCTTGAAAAGAAAAATGAATCCCTAATAAAAAAACAAAAAGAAATCCAACAACTTCAGGATGAAGCGGAACAAGCTTTTAAGCAACAACTTGCAGAGTTAGAACGTATCTCTTGTCTTACTAAAGATGAAGCTAGAGATTTACTACTAGATAATCTTGAAAAAGAATTAACTTATGAAATGGCAGCGAAAATACGTGAAATTGAAAGTAAGACAAAAGAAGAAGCAAATAAAAAAGCTAAAGAAATAGTTGCTTTAGCTATACAAAAATGTGCTGCCGATCATGTAGCAGAAACTACAGTATCTGTCGTATCACTTCCTAATGATGAAATGAAGGGCAGGATAATCGGACGTGAGGGGCGAAATATACGAGCATTAGAAACTGCTACAGGTATAGATTTAATAATTGATGATACTCCAGAAGCCGTTATTCTATCTGGATTTGATCCGATTAGACGTGAAGTTGCTAGAATAGCCTTAGAAAAGTTAATTCTCGACGGAAGAATTCATCCAGCAAGAATAGAAGAAATGGTAGAAAAAGCCGAAAGAGAATTAGAAAATCAAATTCGAGAAGAAGGCGAACAAGCTGTATTTGAATTGGGAATTCATGGGGTTCATCCAGAACTCATAAAACTCATAGGTAGGCTAAAATATAGATCTAGCTATGGGCAAAATATTTTAAAGCATTCTATGGAGGTATCTATTCTTGCAGGTCTAATGGCTGCAGAGCTTGGAGTTAATGTTAAATTAGCAAAACGTGCTGGATTACTTCATGATATAGGCAAGGCAGTAGATCATGAGATAGAAGGTCCTCATGTTGAGATAGGGGCTGATCTCGCAAAGAGATATAAGGAAAATCCAGATGTGGTAAATGCTATACTTGCACATCATGGTGACGTAGAACCAAATACGATTGAAGCAATTCTTGTGCAGGCGGCAGATGCCATATCTGCTGCACGACCAGGTGCAAGGAGAGAAACACTAGAATTATACATTAAACGTTTAGAAAAGCTTGAAGATATAGCTAATTCCTTCGCAGGAGTTGAGAAATCTTTTGCTATACAGGCAGGTAGAGAAATCCGAATAATTGTAAAGCCTGATAAGGTTAGCGATGATGACGCGCTCCTAATGGCTAGAAATATTGTAAAGCGCGTAGAAAAAGAGCTTGAATATCCAGGACAAATAAAAATAAATGTAATTAGAGAAACAAGATCGATTGAATATGCAAAATAATAATATATACTTAAAAAGATGTAGTTATATAACTACATCTTTTTAAGTATATATTATTAATATGAAATTTTATAAAGAAACTCTTATATAAAAAAGGATTTATGAAAATTATGTAGAATATAACATTATAGATGAAAAATAATCCAACTAAACTATTAAACTATATGATGACGAGGGGGATAAATCATGGAAGTATTAAAAGTATCAGCTAAATCTAATCCAAACTCCGTGGCAGGTGCGTTAGCAGGAGTTTTAAGAGAGCGTGGATCTGCTGAAATGCAAGCAATTGGCGCAGGTGCAATAAACCAAGCTATAAAGGCAGTAGCTATTGCAAGAGGGTTTGTCGCTCCCAGTGGAATTGATCTAATATGTATACCAGCATTTACCGACATCACAATTGATGGAGAAGAAAGGACGGCTATACGTATAATTGTAGAGCCTCGGTAAAAACCTACCTATATAGGTAGGTTTTTTTAATAAAACGTATATCTAAAATATGGCAAGGAGGTTCTTATGTCTAATTATAAAATTATTGATGGTCACTGTGATACATTAACTCTTATGGCAGACAATATAGTAGATCTATCAAATACTTATAATCACATAAGTATTGAAAAATTAAAGAAAGGAAATGTAAGTATACAGTTCTTTGCTGTTTGGTTAGATCCTAAAGATAGATTTATTTCATGTTTTGAAAATGGTTTGAGAATCATAGATTGTTATTATGAAATGTTAGATAGATATGATAATATATTTTCCCCCATATTTACTTTTAAAGATGTTTTTACATCTTTAAAAAACGAAAAAATTGGATGTATCCTTGCAATTGAGGGTGGTGATATACTAGATGGCAATTTAGAGAATCTAAATAAGTTATACAAATTAGGAGTAAGGGTCATGACTCTTACATGGAATTATGCAAATGAGATTTCCTCGGGAATACTTGATACAAGCAGTAAAGATAATGGACTTACTACATTTGGAAAGAAAGTTATACAAAACATGAATGATTTAGGTATGATAATAGATGTGTCTCATATTTCATATAAAGGTTTTTGGGATGTATGTGAATTTTCTAACAAACCTATAATAGCATCCCATTCTAATGCACGTACTATATGTAATAATATACGAAACTTAGATGATAAACAATTAAAAAGTATTGCTGAAAAAGAAGGAATCGTAGGAATAAATTTTTACCCTCCTTTTTTATCAGATTCTGGGAATGCTCATATTACTGATATAGTAAGGCATATTGAATATATTGCAGCTCTTATAGGAATAGATTATATAGGATTTGGCTCTGATTTCGATGGAGTTGACCGACTACCTAATGGAGTATATGGTTCAGAAAGCTTTTTGCAGATCATAGAAGAGCTTCTCAAATTAAACTATAAAGAAGAATATATTTCTAAGATATGCAATGGTAATATGCTTCGAATATTTAAATCTGTTTTATAATAATTTTTCTTTATTTATTTGTATTTAAGCATAAAAATAAAGGAGTTATTAGAACTTATGTAGAATATATATTATTATAGGGTAAATACAATATAATCCTTTTAAACAGGCTAGCAATTCTTAAGACATTTAATTTGATTAAAAGTGAGAATTGTTAGCTGTAATACAAAAAAACTGTAACATGACGAGGGGGATTTTTTATTATGGACATATTAAAAGTAGCATCAACATCTAACCCAAATTCTGTGGCAGGAGCTTTAGCAGGCGTATTAAGAGAATGTGGGACTGCTGAAATGCAAGCAATCGGTGCAGGTGCAATAAATCAAGCTATAAAAGCAGTAGCTATTGCAAGAGGCTTTGTTGCACCTAGTGGTATTGATTTAGTATGTATACCTGCGTTCACAGATATAATGATTGATGATGAAGAACGAACAGCTATAAGAATAATAGTAGAACCTCGGTAGTAATAAGTAATGACATTTCTATGGGGGAATGACCCACTCTGTAAAAGTGGGTCGTTTTCTTTTTGTCAATATTAGTGGATAATCGAATAATTGTAATTATTATGGTAATAATTTATATTTGATTGGTAGGAGTTATTAATATATATGGATGGTGATATATATGAAATATGCAGATCTCCATATACACACAACAGCATCAGATGGCATATTGTCTCCTGAAGAAATAGTAAAATGGGCAAAAAAAATATTCCTATCGGCTATAGCTATAACGGATCATGATACAGTAAATGGGATAGAATCTGCAATTAAAGAGGGTACACAGACAGGCATTGAAGTTATACCTGGTATTGAGTTAGGAGCACGTATGGGAAACTATGAAATCCATATATTAGGATATTATATAGACTATAAACAATCATCTCTTCAAACCCAATTAGATATTTTGCAGATGGAGAGAACAGCAAGGGCAAAAAAAATGATTGATAATTTAAATAAGCTTTATGACATAGATTTAGATGTGGAATATGTAAAAAAGATTGCAAAAGATGCCACTATATCTAGGCCGCATATAGGAAGAGCTTTAATCGAAAAAGGAATTGTTCAAAATTTAGCAGAAGCCTTTGATAGGTATATTGGTAATGGGTGTCCAGCTTATATCCCTAGGAAAACTTTATCTCCACAAGAATGTATTAGACTTATCAAAGAGTATAAAGGTATACCTGTATTGGCTCATCCTGGCTTGATTGAAAATATGAACATAGTCAAAGAAATAATAAAGATGGATATAGAAGGTATAGAGATATATCATCCAAAGCATACAACTGAACAAGAAAAATTGTTTGAGGAGCTTTGTCGACAAAATCATCTACTTGCAACTGGCGGAAGTGATTTCCATGACGAGTTCATAGATGATGTCCCTTCGATGGGAAATATACGACTCCCTTATACTTATGTTGAACTCTTAAAAAATAAAAAATTCAATAGATTGTAATATCAGTATGTGGTATAATTATCATTAAATGATTTCTATATCATTAAAAATTTCATAATAAGGGGTTGTAGAAAAATGGAATTGTCAAAGAAAGCATTAGAAATTAAGAGTTCTGTCACTCTAGAAATAGATGCAAAAGCAAAAAAAATGAAGGCTGAAGGTTGTGATGTTGTAGGATTTGGTGCTGGTGAACCAGATTTTAACACACCAGATATAATTGTTGAAGCAGCAAAAAAAGCTCTAGATAATCATTATACTCGATATACACCTGTTATGGGAATATTAGAACTTAGACAGGCTATATGTCAAAAATTGCAACGAGATAATGGATTGACCTACAATCCTAATCAGATATTGGTCTCTAATGGTGCTAAACATTCTATTTATAATGCACTCCAGGCAATTTTAAATCCAGAAGATGAAGTGATAATACCATCACCGTATTGGGTTAGCTATCCAGAGATGGTTAAATTAGGAGGAGGAAAACCTGTATTCTTAGAAACTCGTGAAGAAAATAATTTTTCAATTGAAATAGAGCAATTAAAATCTTTAATAAATAAAAAAACAAAAGCTTTGATAATAAACAGTCCTGGTAATCCAACTGGATGTGTGTATTCTAAAGAACTTTTAAGCGAAATTGCAGAAGTAGTAGTAGAAAACAATATTTTTGTCATATCAGATGAAATATATGAAAAATTAGTATACGATGGAGAGACTCATGTAAGTATTGCTTCATTGGGAGATGATATCAAAGCTTTAACCATTGTAATAAATGGTATGTCTAAGACATACGCTATGACAGGATGGAGAATTGGATATGCTGCAGCAAAAGAAGAAGTGATCGCTGTTATGAAAAATATACAAAGTCATTCTACATCTAACGCTAATTCAATTGCTCAATATGCAAGTATAGCCGCTTTAGAATGTGCTGAACAGACTATTAACGATGCAGTAGATATGTTTAATACTAGAAGAAAGATATTAGTTGAGCAGATTAATAATATTCCTGGATTATCTTGTATTGTTCCTAAAGGTGCATTTTACATAATGGTAAATATAAAAGATATATTAGGTACAAAATACAAAGGCTCAATAATCAAAGATTCACTAACATTTTGTGATGCTCTATTGGAAGATCAGATGGTAGCCGCTGTCCCAGGAGTTGCTTTTGGTGCAGAAGGATATTTAAGATTGTCATATGCTACATCTATCGATAATATTAATAAAGGTATAGAACGTATTGCTGCATTTATAGCTAAATTAGAATGATTTTTTATTTAGAGTAATATTAATAATGATAAATAAATTGGAAAAAGTATGCGAGTTTATATATAATAATAAAATAAAAAATGTGAATGGTGTTTTAATAATACCATTCACATTTTTGGCAGGGGAGACAGGACTCGAACCCGCAACCAATGGTTTTGGAGACCACTACTCTACCAATTGAGCTACTCCCCTTCATGTCTTAGCGACAATTAGTATTATAAGATAAAACTAAAAATATGTCAAGTTTTAATGTTAGGCTATCAATTCAAAAATAATAAAAAGGAGAGGAAATAAATATGAATTCTGATTTTAATAAGATTGGATTTATAGGAGCAGGAAATATGGCAACAGCTATAATAACAGGCTTAATTAAAGAAGGCATCAATCCTAAAGATATATATGTACATGATATAGATATTGATAAACTTAATAAAATCAAAAAAAAATTTAATATTATAGCCTTAGATAATAATGTGGAGATTCTTAAGAAAGCTAAAATTATATTTTTAGCAGTAAAGCCTCATATATATCCTATAATATTAGATGAAATAAAAAATGATATTACGGATAATCATGTGTTGATATCTATGGCTGCAGGCATATCTACCGATTATATCTATAAAATTTTAGATGAAGAAAAAAACATAATAAGAATAATGCCGAATACTCCTGCGTTAATAGGGGAGGGAGTAATAGCTATGTGTCCAAACAAAAAAATAAATAGCAATATTTTTAAATATGTAAAAAATCTATTATCATGTCTTGGAGAAATAGAATTGATTGATGAAAGTCTTATAAACGCTGTCACAGGAGTTAGTGGAAGTGGACCTGCCTATGTTTTTATGTTTATAGAAGCACTAGCTGATGGTGGCGTTCTTATGGGATTATCTCGTGAACAAGCATACCGTATGGCAGCACAAACTTTGATAGGCGCAGCTAAAATGTATATGGAAACTAAAACCCACCCAGGCGAACTCAAAGATATGGTATGTTCTCCTGGAGGAACTACTATAGAGGCAGTTTATGCACTTGAAAAACATAATTTTAGAGCATCTATCATTGAAGCCGTAAAAGTATGCACACAAAGAGGAGAGGAATTATCAAAATGAAAGAGGTTATAATCTATACAGATGGTGCATGTAGCGGCAATCCAGGACCTGGAGGCTGGGCTGCAATTTTGTCTTATAAAAATGTAGAAAAAGAAATATATGGATTCGAAGATAATACGACTAATAATAGAATGGAGTTATTAGCACCTATAAAGGCATTAGAGGCTTTAAAAGAGCCTTGTAGTGTCCAAATCTATATAGACAGTGCATATGTATATAATGCTTTTCAAAAGAGCTGGATAGATAAATGGCAAGCTAATAATTGGCAAACCTCATCAAAAACTCCTGTACAAAATCAAGATTTATGGAAGAGATTGATTGAATTATGTGATAGACATAAAGTACAATGGATAAAGGTAAAAGGACATAGTAGTAATGAAAAAAATAATCGTTGTGATGCTTTAGCCAAGAAGGCTATTCAAGAGAATATTGATGATTAGCAGATATGATTATCAATATTAAATATTAATAAAACAGATAATATTTTAGCTAAAAAGTACTTCTAAATCATACTATTCTTAAAACTGTTATTTTGCGAATAGTATGAAGGGTTATTAATAAGCTGATTTTTAAGTACCCCCTTCTATTTTTATTTTATTTTATTTTATTTTTTAAGCTATCTAATAATATATATAATACGAGTTAGAAATAAATTTTTATGATACCATGCATCATGTCTTTTTTAGCTTTACGAAAATATGATATATTTTTTATTATATGATATACTTTTAATAAAAGTATCATCTGACTAAGGAGTGTCCTTTATGAATCAAAAAAAAGATTTTTACACTGAACGATATAATAAAAACATATTACGTCTGCGCAATGTTTTAAAAGACTTACCACCTTTCTGTGAAGAATATTTTAGAGGTATCGAACATAATTCTTCTATTCTAACTAGACTTAACTACGCCTATGATTTAAGAATTTTTTTCAACTATCTAACAAAACACATAGATGAATTTAAGGATATCTCCCCCGCTGATTTTACTTTAGAACAACTTAATTCTATTACCATGACCCATATTGAGATGTTTCTACATCATATCTCTTTCTATAAGACAGATGATAATATGGAATATTCAAACAGAGAATGTGGTAAATCCCGTAAACTTTCCACAATACGTTCTCTACTTTCATACTTTTATAAAAAAGGAAAGATAGAACAAAATGTAGCTTCTTTAGTAGATTTGCCTAAAATACATGAAAAACCCATAATCAGGCTGGAAGTTGATGAGATTGCAAAACTTTTGGATATGGTGGACTCTGGTGAAGGATTAACTGAAACACAAAAACGCTATCATAAATATAATAGAAGTCGCGATCTTGCTATGTTAATGTTATTTCTTGGGACTGGTATAAGAATAAGTGAGTGCGTTGGTCTCAATATTTCTGATTTAGATTTTGATGTAAATGGTTTTAAAATAACTAGAAAAGGTGGTAATAAAGAAATTTTATACTTTAATGACGAAGTTAGGACTACCCTATTGGAATATTTAGAAGAAAGAAAAAATATAGAACCATTACCTGGTCATGAAGATGCGCTCTTTCTTTCTCTTCAGCGTCGAAGAATAAGTACCCGTGCAGTACAAAATTTAGTAAAAAAATACACTGCCCATATTACACCTTTAAAAAATATCTCCCCTCATAAACTTCGCAGTACTTTCGGAACAAATCTGTATCGAAAGACAGGTGATATTTATCTAGTTGCTGATGTGTTAGGACATAAAGATGTAAATACCACTAAAAAACACTATGCTGCAATAAGCGACGATAAACGTAGACGAGCAGCACGTTCCATAACACTTAGAGATGATTAGCAAATATAACCCATTTTATATTACAAGCGAACATATGTTTGATCCGTCCGACAATATATGATATAATTTGTTTAAATTTAAAATATAATATAAAATGGGGTGTGTACCTTGTTTAATGATAAAAATTTGAGTAAAAATCAAAAAGCTATACTTGATTTTATAAAAAGCGAACTTCGAACCAAAGGGTATCCTCCATCTGTGAGGGAGATATGTGATGCAGTTGGTCTGAAATCCACATCAACTGTTCACGGTCATCTTGAAAGATTAGAAAAAAAAGGTTATATAAGACGTGACCCTACTAAACCAAGAGCCATTGAAGTACTAGATGATATAATGTTTATATCTGATAAAGAATTAGTAAATATCCCCATATTAGGCAATGTTACAGCAGGTAAGCCTATACTTGCTGTAGAAAACATAGAAGATACGTTCCCCATACCTGTTGATTATGTGGGAAATAGTAAATGTTTTATGTTGTCTATAAAAGGTGACAGCATGATAGAAGCCGGTATTTTAGATGGTGATTTCATAATTGTACGACAACAACATACAGCAGAAAATGGAGATATAGTAGTTGCACTTATAGAAAATGAAGCCACTGTAAAATCTTTTTATAAAGAGAAAGATTTTATTCGTTTACAACCACGTAATAAGTATATGGAACCTATAATCACTAAAGATGTTGTAATACTTGGTAAAGTAATAGGTGTTATAAGAATGCTATAATAAAAGGAGAGATTACTCATATATACGTATTATATTATATACG
>DGES01000032.1:0-8683 GCA_002386065.1 Firmicutes bacterium UBA3920 | reverse complement strand
GTATTATATTATATACGTATTATAAACTGCCGTATCTCCCCTTTTATATATCATTTATCTTTTTTAACTTCTGCTTATTAGTTTATTAGTTTATATTTTTACATATCCTTTATCAATAAAATTACATAGTACGTTAGTAAGGGCAATTTTTACATGTGAATATGTGAGACCACCTTGCATATAAGCAATATACGGTGGTCTTATAGGTGCATCTGCACTAAGTTCGATCGATGCTCCCTGTATAAAAGTACCTGCTGCCATTATTACTTGGTCGGCATACCCTGGCATATCCCAAGGATAAGGAACAACATAGCCATCAACAGGTGATGCAGCTTGAATAGATTGGCAAAATGTTATAAGTTGCTCCTTATCTTCGAATTTAATAGATTGAATAATGTCTGTGCGCTTTGAGTCCCACAAAGGTGCAACTTCATAATCTAGTTCTTGGAACAACCTTGCTCCTAGTATAGCTCCCTTTAATGCTTCACCTACGATGTGAGGAGCCATAAATATACCCTGATAGAAAGGCAGATAGGACGCAGCGTAAGAACCTACTTCTCTTCCGATTCCCGGAGCTGTATGTCTGTAAGCTACTCTTTCTATTATATTTTTATTGCCAACCACATATGCTCCTGTAGGTGCTAATCCTCCTCCAGGATTTTTAATGAGAGAGCCTACAGCTATGTCTGCCCCTACATGGCATGGTTCCTTTAATTCTGTAAACTCACCATAACAATTATCTACCATTATAATGATATGGGGATTGATCTTTCGTATTTTAGAGATCACCATCTCCATTTCATCTATATCGATTGAATTGCGCCATGAATATCCCTTAGATCTCTGCATAAATACCAATTTTATAGTACAATCACTTTTTAGAATTTCTTCTACCTTTTCTATATTTATTCTATCATCTTCTTGCAATTCAACTTGCTTGTATCCTATACCCCAATCTTTTAAAGAGCCTGAACAATTATTTCCTTCTTCATCTATGCCAATTACTTCTCTCAAAGTGTCATAAGGTGCCCCTGTAATGGATAGCATAGTATCTCCTGGCCTCAAAATCGAATACAGACAATCGGATAAAACGTGTGTTCCCGATGCCCATTGGGGGCTCACAAGGGCAGCTTCACTACCGAACACTAATGCAAATAGTCTATCTAGGGTATCTCTACCATCATCACTATATCCATATCCTGTAGATGGTGAAAAATGTCTTTCACTTACTTTGCATTCTTGCATTGCTTCAATTACCTTCTTTTGATTGTGCTCGACAACATCATTAACAGTATCAAACATTTTTAAGACATCTCTATGTATAATGTCAATAAATTTTTCAGCGTCTTCTGCAACATCCATCATTACCAACCCCTATTTTTCTGATCTGAATAATGTATATTTTTTAGTCTTAAGTTTCGTTAGAATTATTAATTTCAAATGACACTGGTCGTACAGGATTTACCGAAGATATTGCATGTTTATATAACATGTTTTGTCTGCCATCATTTTCTAAGACTATAGTAAAATTATCGAAACCCTTTACTATACCTCTATACTGAAAACCATTTACTAAATAGATTGTCACAGGAATACGATCTTTTCTAAGTGCATTTAAAAATGCATCTTGTAAAACAACAGTTCCCTTATTTGCCATTTTATAACCACCCTTCAAAATTTTTTAAGGCATTTTATACATACTATTCGATACATACTATTATAAAGCAAAATCCAATTTATTTAAAGATAATTTTTTTATTATATGGCGAACTAGATGATCCGTTATTGCTTCTTTATTATCAAACTTTTCAATATCAACCCAATATATACGCTTGTCTTTTCTGAACCAAGTCAACTGTCTTTTAGCAAATCTTCTAGTATCCCGTTTTATTATATCTATTGCTTCATCTAATGTATATATGCCTTCTAAATATTTTATAATTTCTTTATAACCCAATCCTTGCATGGATATGAGTTCTTTCCCATATCCCATGTCTAGGAGTTCTTGTACTTCAGAAACTAAACCTTTGTATATCATGTCGTCTACCCTTTGGTTAATCCTCTCATATAATTTTTTTCTATCCATGGTTAAACCAATCATAGCTATTTCATATGGTATTTTCGAATTTTCGAAATTCTGCCTATATTCAGACATTGGTTTTCCAGTGAGATGATAGATTTCCATTGCACGAACCATTCGTTTAACATCATTGGGATGAACTTTTTTCCCTGTAACAGGATCAATTTCCATAAGCTTTTGATGTAGGTATATATTACCTTTTTTGTCCACTACTTCATATAACTTTTTACGCAATTTGTGATCTTCTTTTGCATCAGTAAAATCTAAGGGATAAACTATAGAATTTACATAGAGTCCGGAACCCCCTACTAATATTGGTAATTTCTCTTTTTCATGTATATTATCTATAGCATTTTTAGCAATCTGTTGATATATAGCCACATTAAAATCTTGGTCTGGGTCAACTATATCTATAAGATGATGAGGTATTCCTTGTCTTTCTTCTAAAGTTGGTTTTGCAGTTCCTATATCCATATATCTATATACCTGCATAGAATCAGCAGAAACTATCTCGCCATTTAATATCTTTGCTAATTCTATGGAAATACTCGTTTTTCCTATAGCAGTTGGTCCTACAATGGCAACAATTTTTGCTTTTTCTTTCATTCACATCTCCCCCTTTATACAAGTCTTTTGAAATACTTTTCTAGTTCATAACGAGTAAGTTTAACCATAATAGGTCGGCCATGGGGACATGTTAGTTGTTTTATGTCTACTTTCTCTAATTGTTTAAATAACGCCTGTATCTCCCTATCACTTAGCATATCATGAGCTTTTACAGCTTTTTTGCATGCAGAAGATATTATATACTCCTCTTCTATTATATATGAATTTGTGGTATTATCTCCCATCATATTATCAAGTATATCAAAGAATAACTCTTTGATATTAGTACTCTTCAAAAACGTAGGTATTCCTCTTATTATAAAGGTATTCCCTCCAAAAAATTCAATATCAAAACCTAAATTCGAAAAAATCTCTATTGAATTAATTAATATGTTTTTTTCATTATGTGTAACATCTATCATTATTGGAGGATTTATAATCTGTACAGCAATCTCACTATTTAATCTTGCCTTTTTAAACTTCTCATATAAAATTCGTTCATGGGCAGCATGCTGATCTACAATATAAAGACTATCTCCCCTCTCTAATAGTATATAGGTTGAAAAAAGAGTACCAATAAGTCTATAGGAAAAGCTACTATTTATATTATTATCATCATTTTGGGAATTAATACGTTTATTATCACTATTTTCCTCAAAAATATGAATTGTTTTTGTGCTCTTATTTTTATTACTATTGTTATCTATTTCGTAGTAGTTATTATTATATGATTTATCATCCCTTTTATTTTGCGAGCTACTCTCAACTATAGTAGAAGATAATTGGGTATTTGATTTTTCCTTTACATCTTTATCTTCAGAGGTTTGAATAAGGGGTATATAATTTCCCATTTCCAAAGATTTTTTTACTACGTTATATACTAATTCATATATATTTTTTTCATCTTTGAATCGTATTTCCGTCTTAGCAGGATGTATATTGACATCTATCAAATGAACTGGCACAGTAATAGATATTACTGCCCATGGAAAAGAATTTACAGTTACATATCTTTTGTAAGCATCTTCAAGGGCTTTTGTAAGTATGTCACTTCTATCTATATATCGACCATTTACAAAAAAAGATTGGTGTATTCGATTTGATCTTGTCAAAGATGGTTTACCTATATAACCTTCTATAGAAATATTATTATCTATATCATCGATGTCATCAATTAACTTAAAAATATCATTGTTTATATTAGTTCCATATATTGTCATAATAGCAGATAAAAGTTGACCATTTCCAGGAGAATGATATATGGTTTTTCCGTTATTTATATATTTTATCGATATATCTGGATTTCCTATTATTAACTTGCCAATGATATTATTGATTTTTGCCGATTCTGCCCTTGTAGATTTTAAAAATTTAAGTCTAGCAGGTGTATTATAAAATAAATTTTGAACTATTATAGTAGTACCTTCGGGACATCCTATTTCTTTTATATCTATCATTTCTCCTCCATGATTTACTATATGAGTACCTGAAATATTCTCCCGTGCTCTTGTAAACATTTCCAATTGAGTTACAGCAGCTATACTGGCAAGGGCTTCTCCTCTAAATCCTAATGTAGATATAGTCTCCAAATCATTGGCATTAGATATTTTACTGGTTGCATGTCTAAGTAATGCTAGTTTTGCATCTTCACTTGTCATGCCAATCCCATTGTCAGTCACGCGTATGAATTTTTTCCCTCCATCTCGAATTTCCACTGTAATAGCTGAACTACCTGCATCCATAGAATTTTCTATTAACTCTTTTATGATAGAAGCGGGACTTTCAATTATCTCTCCAGCGGCAATCTGATTTATAGTATATTCATCTAAGAGATGAACTTTCTTCAAATATAACACCACCTATTTATTATTTTTATTATTTTGGATTTTAACTTCTTCTACTAATTCATTTAAAATATTCAATGCCTCCAAAGGAGTTATATTTACAATATCTACTTTTTTTAATATTTTTTCAATTTTTGTAGGAGTTGAATCAAAAAACGTCAATTGATGATTAGGAATATCTTTTTTCTTTTGTACATTATGAACATCAGCGCTCTCTAACTGTTCTAATATTATTTTTGCTCTTTCAACAACAGGATTTGGAAGCCCTGCTAATTTTGCTACTTGTATACCAAAACTCTTATCTGCACTTCCCTTCATGATTTTTCTTAAAAAGATGATATCATCTCCATATTCTTTAACTGCAATTTTATAATTTTTAACACCTTTGTACTGTCCTTCTAATTCCGTAAGTTCATGATAATGGGTTGCAAATAAAGTTTTTGCACCTATGTTTTTAGATTCACATATATACTCCACTACTGCCCAAGCAATACTGAGTCCATCGAATGTACTTGTTCCCCTACCAATTTCATCTAATATCAAAAGACTGTTTGGTGTAGCATTATTTAAAATATTTGCTACTTCACTCATTTCAACCATAAAAGTACTTTGCCCTGCAGCCAAATCATCAGACGCACCTACTCGTGTAAAAATTCTATCTACAACTCCAATAGTAGCTTCCTCAGCTGGAACAAAACTACCTATTTGAGCCATCAATACTATAAGAGCTACCTGTCTCATATACGTACTTTTTCCAGCCATATTAGGCCCTGTAATTATCATTATCCTGTTTTCATCCATATCTAAGTAAGTATCGTTTGGAACAAACTGTTCATGTAATAAAGTTTGCTCAACAACTGGATGTCTGCCATTATTTATCTGTATTATACCTTCATTATTTACAATGGGTTTTATATACCCATTATCTAGTGCTACCTTTGATAGGGACCATAGAGTATCTAATAAAGCTATTTTTT
This sequence comes from Firmicutes bacterium UBA3920, assembly GCA_002386065.1. GTDB lineage: Bacteria > Bacillota > Clostridia > Caldicoprobacterales > Xylanivirgaceae > UBA3920. The sequence goes on along the minus strand of DGES01000032.1, from coordinate 3,176 downwards.
GGGCAGAATCTTGTATGCGCTCTACTTGCTTAGCTATATTTTCCCTGATTTCAGCAAATATTTCATATTCTAATTTAATGCTTTTTTCTTCTGCAGCCAAGATATCATCTTCGACTTTCTTTAGTTCAGGGGTTATATAGCGTTCAGCATTGACAAGTGTCTGTTTACGTATATAATGTTCAGGTACTTTATCTAAATAAGATTTAGTCACCTCTATATAGTAGCCAAAGACCTTATTAAAGCCAACTTTTAAGGTTTTAATTCCTGTTGTTTTCTTTTCCTTTAACTCTAAAGATGCAATCCAACTCTTCCCTTCATTAAGAGCTTTTCTATAGTAATCTAATTGGTCATTAAAATTATCTTTTATTATATTACCTTCTTTTATAGTTATAGGAGGGTCATCAATTATTGATTCAGCTATTAAAGAATAAATGTCTTCTAGGGGATCTAGATTTTCATATATCTCTTTCAATAGCACACTGGTACATTCTTCGAGTAGTTCTTTTATATTAGGCAGTACTTTTACTGACTCCTTTAATGAGATGAGATCTCTTGCATTCACACTTCCATAGCAGACTTTACTAGCTAATCTTTCAAGATCGTATACAAGATTTAAATTATCTTTAAGTTGTTCCATTAAATTGAATTTTTGGGTAAGTTCCTCTATTGCTTCTAGCCTTTTATTTATTTCCTCTGGATTTGTGAGAGGCTGTTGTATCCAATGTTTAAGAAGTCTACCACCCATAGCTGTATTAGTCTTATCAAGAAGCCATAAGAGAGAACCTTTTTTTTGTTTACTACGCATAGTTTCTACAAGCTCTAGATTGCGCCGTGTATGAAAATCTAATACCATATATTTATTTAAATAATATGTTTGTATTCTGTTTATATGTTGCAAAGTATTTTTTTGGGTTTCTGATAAATATTCAATTAACGCTCCTGCGGCACATATACCATATGTCATATGTTCACAGCCATAACCCTCTAATGAACTAACATTAAAATGACGAAGTAGACACTTATAACTAGTGTCTTTGTCAAAAGCCCAACTGTGATATGATGTTACATATATATTTAAATTTTTTTCAATAAGCTCTATTAGTTCTTGTTCAAGACTTTTTATATTCTCTTCTATTATTATTTCACTGGGTTGTATTCGTGTAAGTTCATCTATAAGTTTATCAGATTCAACTTGACTTATCAAAAATTCACCAGTAGAAACATCTACAATCGATATACCCCAATATCCTTGTCCTTTATATAAAGAAACTAAGTAGTTATTAGTTTTCTCATCAAGCATAGAAGTCTCTACTAAAGTACCAGGTGTTATAATTCTAACAACATCTCTCTTCACTATACCTTTTGCTTCAGATGGATCTTCTAGCTGTTCACAAATTGCAATTTTGTACCCCTTTTCAATCAATCTTGCTATATAACCTTCTACTGAGTGATAAGGTACTCCGCACATGGGAGCGCGCTCTTCGAGACCACAGTCTCTACCCGTCAATGTAATTTCAAGTTCTTTTGATGCCGTAATAGCATCTTCAAAGAATAATTCGTAAAAATCTCCTAATCTAAAAAACAAAAGAGCATCCCTATGTTGCTCTTTTATTTGAAGATATTGTTGCATCATTGGTGTTAAACTACCTGACATAGTCTACCTCCTAAAACTAATTGATTGCTTTTCCTTCCAATGTCCAACATTTCGGGTTAGTTATTTTTACTTGGGTTAATTTACCAATAAGTTCATTACTTCCTCTGAAATTTACTAGCTTATTTGTTCGAGTTCTCCCCGATAAATAGTCTGGATCGTTCTTACTAGTACCTTCAACTAATACTTCTACAATCTTATCTTTAAAAACCGAATTTTTTTGACCTGTAATCCGATTTTGCAGTTCTATCAATCTGTTTAAACGTCTTTTTTTTACATCTAGGTCAATTTGTTCTTTCATATTAGCTGCTAATGTTCCCTTTCTTGGAGAATACATAAATGTAAATGCTGAATCAAATTGTACTGTTTCTATCAAATCGAGGGTTTCATTGAAATCATCTTCAGTTTCTCCTGGAAATCCTACTATTATATCTGTGCTAATTGCAATATCAGGTATTGCCCTTCTGACTTTAGCTATCAACTCTAAATATTGTTCTTTAGTGTAATTTCGATTCATTCTCTTTAAAATATTATTACTTCCTGACTGTACAGGCAAATGCAGATGCTCACATACCTTTTTACATGAAGCCATTGCCTCAATGAGTTCATCAGACAGATCTTTAGGATGGGAGGTCATAAATCGTACCCTTTCTATTCCATCTATCTTTTCAATATCAAATAATAAATCAGAAAATAAATAGTTTTCATCTAAATCTTTGCCATATGAATTTACATTTTGACCAAGTAAGGTTATCTCTTTATATCCACTTTGTGCTATATCCTTAATTTCTGCTAATATATCATTATGCCTTCGACTTTTTTCTCTTCCTCGTACATAAGGAACAATGCAGTAACTACAAAAATTATTACAACCGTACATTATTGTTACCCATGCTGAAACGCCCTTCGCTCTACTGATAGGCATGTTTTCTACTATTGGTCCATCATCATCAAATATTTCTACCACCGATGAACTAGATTCCATCGCTTTTAATAGGAGTTTTGGAAAACAATATAAATTATGTGTTCCGAATATAAGGTCTACAAAAGGAAAACGTTTTATCATATCGTCAGCCATCCCGTCTTGTTGCATCATACAACCACATATCCCTATTATTAACTCTGGTTTTTTATGTTTTAGAGAAGCTAATGCCCCTATATTACCATAAACTCGTTCTTCTGCATGTTCTCGAACACAACATGTGTTATAAATTATAAGATCTGCTTTGTCTCTATCTTCTGTAGCAGAATACCCCATATATTCAAGCATACCCCATAGCTTTTCTGAGTCATTTACATTCATTTGACAACCATAAGTAATAATCGATGCAAATTTCTTTTTATTGGTTCTACTAAAGTATTTTTCGTTTTCTTGCCTTATATAGTCCATTGCTTCTAGTACATTTTTATCATCTTTAAAGTGCATTTTTTCCCTCCATAAGTCTAAATTAAGCATAATCATCATAATAATCATAACATATTTTGTATATAAAGTGAAACGCATAACTTAACAAAAATTCTACCT
>DGES01000085.1:10310-12483 GCA_002386065.1 Firmicutes bacterium UBA3920 | reverse complement strand
AGGTACAAAGCAAAAAACTCAAAGGGAAATAATATTGACAGGATATGGGGTGTCTGTGCTATAATTAAATAAACATGGGTGTCGATATAAAACCTATGTGTTTTTGCACCTTTTTATCGACACATGTGTCGATAAAAAAATAAAAAATGAGGGGGTTTTATTTAGATATGAAGAAAGGAGCAAAACAATTTTTAAGTGCTGCAGTTGTCAATCAGGGAATAAAATATATTGAAAAAGATCCTATTGAAAATTTCCCAAAGTTGCTCAACTGGGCAGAAAAGATAGTGATACAGGACAATCACAAAAAAGCAGTGCAGAGTTTTAGACGGTGGTTTAACGATGAGGATAGCAACTGGGGTCAACTCATGCGCAGAGTACTTACTGAAATTCATCCCAATGTGAGGAAGAAGTTTTTGATAAACTATATAGTAAACTCTGGGATATATGGGCTACCATATGCAGCTAAACTGAAAAAGAAGTATAACTGTAATATACCTTGGGCAATTTTAATGGACCCTACTGCTGCATGTAATCTTAAGTGTACAGGTTGCTGGGCAGCCGAATATGATAAGGCCGACTCACTATCCTATGAACTTCTAGATAGGATAATAAGAGAGGGTAAGGAACTAGGTATATATATGTATATATTCTCAGGTGGTGAGCCGCTAGTTCGAAAAGATGATATTATAAAATTATGTGAGACACACGGTGATTGCATGTTCTTAGCCTTCACAAATGCTACGCTAGTGGATGAAGAATTTTCTAAGGAGATGACGAGGGTAGGGAATCTTCTACTTGCTATAAGTGTAGAGGGCTTTGAAGAGGAAAATGACATGAGGCGTGGTGAAGGCACATATCAGAAGATAATGAAAGCCATGGATATTTTGAAGAAAGATGGAAATGGATTTGGTTTTTCAGCTTGCTACCACAGCAAAAACACTGAAACTATAGCTTCTGAAGAATATATAGACCTCATGATAGAAAAGGGCTGTATGTTTGGATGGTATTTTACGTATATGCCACTTGGAAAAGATGCAGTATTAGACTTAATGGTAACCCCTGAACAGAGGGAGTATATGTATCATCAAATAAGGGCTATGAGGGAGAAAAAGCCCATATTCCTTATAGATTTCTGGAATGATGGTGAATATGTAGATGGTTGTATAGCAGGTGGTAGGAATTATCTTCATATAAATGCTAGTGGCGATGTTGAGCCTTGTGCATTCATACACTATTCAAATGTGAATATAAAAGATGTTTCCTTATTAGAAGCACTACAATCTCCATTGTTCAAGCAATACAAAGAAAGACAGCCGTTTAATGAAAATCATTTAAGGCCATGTCCATTGCTTGACAATCCAGATATTCTAAAGGAAATGGTTTTGGAATCAGGTGCAGAATCAACTCAACCAATTGATAAAGAAGATGTAGTAGAACTTACCAATAAATGTCAAGATGCAGCTAAGAAATGGGCAGTTACAGCTGACAGGCTTTGGGAAGAAAGTCAGAAAGCTAAAAAGGAGCCTGTAAAATAAAGGTATTTGAGTATTTATATGTTTTCTGTTATACTTAGCATAGCATAATTAAAACTTAGGGGGTGTACCGTTGCCTAAAATAGTAGACTATGAAGAGACCAGACAATTTATTATAGAAAAGGCAATGGATGTCTTCAGTGAAAGAGGATATTACGACACTACCCTTGCCCATATAGCAGATGAATGCGGAATGGGAAGGACTACCTTATATCATTACTTTGAAAATAAAGATGATATATTTACTCATGTGATGTTAAAGATAATAGGAGATATAGAAAGGGAATGTCGTGCAGTAGTGGATCAGCCAGGATTATCTGTTATAGATAAAATAAAGGCCATATTTTCTAGGATTTCGGATCAATGTCATATTAAACGAGGGAAGATAGGGGTTTTATTGGACTTATTTATGTTATTAAAACTTCGTAAATATGATGTGAATGATGAGATAAATGAAAGTTTTGCGAGACTTAAAGAGATATTTCTTGAGTTGCTCCAAGAGGGAGTTACAAAGAAAGAAATAAAGAAAGTGGAGACAGAGAGTATGGCATTGACACTTTATAATTTACTGGAGGCGTCTATATTTAAAACTTCTTCTCAAAAGGGAGAACTTTCCCAAGGTTATATAAATAATTTGCATA
>DGES01000085.1:0-10166 GCA_002386065.1 Firmicutes bacterium UBA3920 | reverse complement strand
TATATAAATAATTTGCATATATTATTAGATGGCCTTAAAGCGTAGAGAAAAAGAAGTTAGAAGAACAAAAAAAGGCTATAGTAAAAGGATAGCCGTGAAACAAGATAAGGAAATTTTGTAAAAGAGTCCCTAAACAAAAGCCTTGCTAAAAGTATTTAGCGAGGCTTTTGCGATATATATTAACTTTTACAGCAAAAAGAATAGAAAACCTTTATACAAACAACCATTTTATGTAAATATTATATTATATATAGCATAACAAAAAAAGTGGAAATATGAAATCATTAACATTATATAGAGTTATAGCAATCCTGTTGGGATTAATAGTTTTTTTATGACAATTTATTTGATTATTAAAGCCCATGAAAAATTCTTTTTGTTCCACTGATTACTGATTATAGTAATTGTAGCAAATGAATCCAACAAAAAACATAGAAAGGTAGTTGAAGGACAGAAGAAGTAGAAACATGGCGGAGAGAGAGGGATTTGAACCCCCGAACGGCGTAAACCGTTACACGATTTCGAGTCGTGCGCTTTCAACCAAACTCAGCCATCTCTCCATATATTATTTTCTTTTAGATTTAAAGAATTCTTGTATGAGTTTTCTACATTCGTCCTCCATTATACCATGTATTACTTCTGCTCTGTGGTTAAATCGTTTATCACAGGGTAAATTGTATAGGCTACCGGCGCAACCCGATTTTGCATCAAATGCACCGAATATGAGTTTTTCAATTCGGCTTTGGATTACAGCGCCGGCGCACATGGGACACGGCTCTATAGTAACATACAAATTACAGCCAGTCAATCGCCAACCACCGAGGAAACTTGCTGCTTCTCGGATGGCAATTATTTCTGCATGGAGCGTAGGATCACCATAAGTTTCCCTTAGATTGTGTCCCCTACCTATGATATGGTTTTCTTTGACAATTACAGCACCTATAGGAACTTCACCTATTGCATAGGCTTTTTTAGCTTCCATAAGTGCTACTTTCATAAACAACTCATGCAATAAGGACACATCCTTAAAAATTGATAAATAAAAACTCAGGAAGGCTATTCCTGAGGGGTAAAATTGGTACACCCGGAGGGAGTCGAACCCCCGACACCCGGTTTAGGAAACCGGTGCTCTATCCTACTGAGCTACGGGTGCATATTGCTGTTAAACAGCCAGTAAAAACAATATGTATTATACAGTGAAATGTGCCAAAAGTCAAATTTCTTTTTTTAGATAAAAAATTTAGATATTTTCAAAAACTATGATTGAATTATAATCAATTGTTTCTTCAAATAGAATAGTCTACTATATAAACAAAGGCTATATAAAAACTATAGTAAGATATTCAGAGCCACATTTACAGTAATTTACAAACAAACACTCCTTGCCAAACACTTCATTTCGTGCTAATATATAATATGCGTTTTATCAAGTTTATAAGTTTGCCGTGCTAGATGGGGAGGTAGCGGTGCCCTGTACCTGCAAACCGCTATAGCAGGGTTGAATTCCTGCCCCAGGTTTAGGCTTGTAGGGTCTGGCCCGAACAAGTGGCGGCGATGGTTGGGTCCTGCGCAACGGAAACCCATGAACCCTGTCAGGTCCGGGAGGAAGCAGCAGTAAGTGGTTATTTTCGTGTGCCGTAGGGGTGCCTAGCCGGAGCTAACTATTCGGTTACCGCCTATGGGTGCTAAATCAAAGGCAGGTGCACGGCATTAATTTTAAACAAGCCATGTCCAAGTTGGGCATGGCTTGTAATATTTTTGGCTGACAGAAAGGTCAGTTTATGATAACATAATAATATTAGTAGGTTCGTTTAAGCTTCCGTTAAATTAGCTTTAAGAGCAGGTGAAAGATATGGAATATACCGCTTTATATAGAGAGTGGAGGCCTAATACTTTTGATGAAATAGTTGGCCAAGATACAATAGTAAAAACACTCAAAAATCAAATAAAAGGGGAAAGAATAGGGCACGCATATCTATTTTGTGGACCTAGGGGGACAGGGAAGACAAGTACAGCTAAAATATTTGCCAGGGCAGTAAACTGCCTTCAACCAGATGATGCTAACCCATGTGGTGTGTGCAGTGTATGTACGCAAACTATGGATGGAAATACAATGGATATAATAGAGATAGATGCCGCATCTAACAATGGTGTAGATGAGATAAGGGATCTTAGGAATAAGGCAAAATTTCCTCCTGCCATAGGTAGATATAAGGTATATATAATAGATGAGGTGCATATGCTTTCCACAGGAGCTTTCAATGCTCTATTGAAGACGTTAGAAGAGCCACCATCACATATTATATTTATATTAGCAACAACAGAGCCTCACAAATTGCCAGCTACAATAATATCCCGCTGTCAACGTTATGATTTTAAGCTTATAGAGCTAGGGACTATAGTAGAGCAGTTGAGGCATATTGCCAGTAATATAGGCGTTGAGGTAGAAGAAGAAGCTTTGTATACAATTGCCAGATGGTCAGAGGGTGGTATGAGGGACGCTTTAAGCCTATTAGACCAGTGTATTGGATTTTGTGATAATGTTGTTTCAAATAGTGATGTATTGGAAATACTAGGCACAGCAGATGAACATTTTATGTTTCAAATGGTGGATTTTGTACTACGTGGGGATGTAGCCGGCGCTTTAGAAGGGATTAATCGTCTTATAGAGGATGGTGTAGATATATCTGTTTTTGTAAAGGATATAATAGTACACTTGAGGGCACTACTCATAATAAAGACATGCAGAGAAAATTTTGCAGATTTAATAGATGCCAGTCCTGCAACCCTAGAGGCATATGGAGAACAAGCAAAAAGAGCAGGGGAAAAACGACTTTTTCGTGCTATTGAGTTATTTGCCAGTCTTGAATCGGAACTTAAATGGTCAAATCAGCCTAGGGTGCTTTTAGAGCTTACCATAACAAGGATATGTAGGCCTGAAGAAGAATATGATAACGATGCCATATTGGATAGATTAGAGACACTAGAGCAAAAGATATATAATATAGAAAATGGTGCCTATGTTCCGCCGGTAGAAGAGATTAAAAGTAAGGACAAATTGAGCAGTATTAATAAAAAAGAAAGTTTAGACGATATTTCTGTGGATGTAAAAAGTTCGGCAGATAAAGAGGACATAGAAACACCAACAACACAAATAGAAGAGACAATACCGTTTTCTAAAGCAGGTACAAAAAAGATAAAATCTAAACCCAAAACCAAAAAAGTTGAAAAAGATGTACATGAGTCTAAAGAAGAAGAAAAAGCGAAAGATGTATCAAAGAGCTCAGTTGATATAGCTAAGATGTGGCCTCAGATAATGAAGGTGATAAAGAAAGAGAGGGTGGCCATATATAGTCTGCTTATAGAGGCGCAGTGTGTTTATAAAGGAGGGAACATTGTTACACTTATATTTCCTCCTGATCAAGGGTTTTTTGTTGCTGCAGTTGAAAAGGACTCAAATAGAGAATTTATAGAGTCAATAATAAAAAAGATTACAGGTAGTGACATTGATATACGCTGCTGTCTAGAAGGAGAGGATGTAGGTTCTTCATTTGAAAGTGAGCAAGAAGATGAGGAAGATGCGATAGTTCAAAAAGCCATAGAAATATTTGGCAAGGATCGTATAGAAATAGTTGATGGTGAAGAGGAAAAATAATATAATGTGAATAGAAATTCAAAAGAGAGAGGAGTTTTACCATGGCAAAAGGTGGATTCCCAGGTATGGGTAATATGAATCAAATAATGCGACAGGCAAAGAAGATGCAAGAACAGATGGAAGCTATACAAAAAGAATTAGAAGAGCAGACAGTTGAGACCACAGTTGGTGGTGGTATGGTGACTGTAGTTGCAAATGGTAAACGAGAAATATTATCTATTGATATAAAACCTGAGGTTGTGGACCCAGATGATATTGAAATGCTTCAAGATTTAGTTATAGCAGCAGTTAATGAAGCGTTAAGGCAAGTAGATGAGATGGCTAGTGAAAAGATGGGGCAATTTACAGGAGGATTAGGTATTCCTGGGTTATTTTAAATTTAGAGGTGTTGATATGGTATGAACTACTATGCAGAGCCTATTGCTAGGCTTATAAATGAGCTTTCAAAGTTGCCTGGAATTGGCAATAAAACAGCTCAACGTCTGGCTTTTTTCATCGTCAATATGTCAAATGAAGAGGCGTTAGATCTTGCTAAGGCAATAGAAGGAGCAAAAGAGGGAATAGGTTATTGTTCTATATGTGGCAATCTGACGGATATAGATCCCTGTAGTATCTGTGCTAGTCCTAAGAGGGACAACACAGCAATATGTGTTGTAAAGGATCCAAGGGATGTAGTAGCAATGGAGAAGATGCAAGAATATAAGGGGTTATATCATGTACTCCACGGAACTATATCGCCGATGCATGGTATAGGACCAGATGATATCAGGATAAAAGAACTTTTGGATCGATTAAAGGATGGGAAAATTAAAGAGGTAATACTTGCTACAAATCCTGATGTGGAAGGGGAAGCAACGGCAATGTATATATCTCGGCTTATAAAACCTTTAGGGATACGGACTACTCGCATTGCCCATGGAATACCAGTTGGTGGAGATTTGGAATATGCAGATCAGATAACGCTTCAAAAGGCATTTGAAGGTAGAAGAGATATATAATAATTTGCTTTTTCATAGGCAATAATCAACCGGAAAATAGGTATAAGAGACAAGGGTGCAACAGCTCTGAATTCCGGTATCCATAGGCCCTGCGCTTAATATTCTTCCTCTTACGATTCCTATTATTCTAAACCCAGCAAAGCAAGAACAAATTTACATAAAACTTACATAATGGAAGGAGAAATTTAATTAAATGATTAAAAGATCACAAACAGGAATAATATTAATACTAGCACTTGCAATTCTTTTAGTGGGGTGTACAAATGAAAAAACCCATGATAAAGCAAATAAAACACTCAACAAAGATGAAATTGAAGTTAGTGATGACATTACTCATGAAGAGGAAACAAATGAAGAAGAAATAGACAAAAAGACATCTAAACTAAACCAAGAAGACAATAGAGTAATAATAGAAGAAGATTATAATGGACGTGTGAACAATGATGGAACATTTATATTTGAAGAAAACTATGATTTGGATGGAACAATCTATGCTACTTATTATCGAGTAGACTCTGAGGGAAACATTTTAAATGTTTATGATGATGAAATTTTCCAAATGCACAAATTTAACGATGCTGGACAAAGTATTGTTGAAATAGAACGAAAAAGCGAATGCCCTGGAGAGTCGGATTTAGTCTCTATGAAAGGAATACTTGATATCGATGGGAATTGGCTTGTTGAACAAGCTACTGATATATTAAGTTTTTATGATAGTTTTTATGCAGTTTTCCAAGAACAATTCGATGATTACGGGAGTATTGGATACAAGCTATCTATAATTAATAATCAGGGTAAGACTTTGTTGGAACTGCCTATATCTTCTGCAGAATTAGAGGCACAAGACCTATCGAAGGAATCTATATTTCCTTCTGAAGGTATTTATTTTTCATCTGAATTTTTCTCCCATGGCGATAAAATTATAACATATGAAGGTGATGTCATTGAATTGGATTTCAATATTAAAGATTTAAATCTCATGGATGATGACATGGATGATGATATAGATGATGAATCTGTGGATTTTGTATATAGGGCTCCAAATTACATCGGGATTGAAAAAAAATGAAATTATCCTCATCAAAAAAGATGGTTCACTTGACATAATTGAAAAGTTGCCAAATATGAGAAACGTATTTGTATTTGATACTAATTTATACAAATACAATAATGTAATCAAGGAAGAAGAAGGGAACTTTGCAATAATAAGTGATGCAGAAATAGAACCTATTGTAGTCTGTGAAGGGGAGGAGATTCCTTTTAATATAGATTGTGAATGGTGGGATTATATTGCTTCAACAGACAAAGGACACCCTGTTATACGTATAAAAATTTCCGAAGACAGATATAAATTAATGATGATAAAAAATGGTACTTTTATAGATATTTCTGATGAGTATTATGAACTAGACGTAGTTAAATTTGATGATGATAAATGCCGTTACTTATATGCTAGGGAAATAAGAGAAAATGGGCAAGGTGGCTTTTATACTATTTTAAATACCGAAGGAGAAGAAGTCATAACCAGGGAAGCTAAAATAGTATCTATAGATGATGATAGTTGTACGGTTAGGATAGATCATGATAATGAAACTGAGAAATCAATAAATTGGTTTACATTACAACTATACGATGAAGAAGAGTTACGCGAAGCCTTTTTGAAAAACTTAAATTCCTTAAGGTCGTAATTCTTTTAAACGTAAAATCACTTACTTTTTTAATATGTAAAATATAAAATTATAGGTACAATAGTTGTTACATGCAAATAAACATTTACCATAGACTCTGTAGGAATTGCAAGTAAATTTCACAATTCTTGCAGAGCCTTTGTTTTTTCATAGGCAGTAATTAACCATAAAACAGGTATTAGCTCCAAGGTTTAAAGGTAAAGCAATTATTCTATTTAAAAGGATGAAATGGACAAGTCCCAAAGTCTATTATAAAGCTTTATAGGCTTTTATAGGCATGTCCATTTCTTTATCGTATCTAAATCCGTCACATGCTTATAGTTTGCTACAAGCTATGCCCCTCCATATGCCCATACCACGCCCTATCGCTTGTACTAGCTTGTTGTAAACTACTAACTTCTCTCTTCTACTCTACCCTTTACTCAATGTCTTTCCTGGCTCCTCTGCCAGTCTTTTCTCGATTATTAACTATATTACTTAAGAACAAATATGTATCAATGGTTTTGTCTTAATCCTGTTCACCCTAAAATTGGATAGAATCACGCACCATAAATAACCTTTTACTGCAGAGGGAAATAACGTTCAGGCTATAAAAAGACTAAACGTTATAACGGTAATGGATTTGAGAGAGGCTAAAGATTTTATAGATAGTTTGTAGATATGGCTATTTAACCCTAAGAGCGCTTTCTCGTTCTATATGTGAGGGCAACTCCTATTATCACAAATACCATTAAGGTTCCTAGCCAAATCTCTACTCCAGGATGATGGTGTAATCTATGGATTTGCTCGGCACCCATATCAGCAGTAATTTTAGCTATGTTTCTTTGCCGGATAAATTCACCTAAATAATTGCCAAGAAATAAACCACAAATTGAGCCTAAAGCCCATAATGACGCCAAAACCCTTTTCTTTGTAATTACTAAAATAAAAAATGGTGCAAAAACAAATAAAAGAGGACGGTACCACCTATGTACTAACCAACCAAACAGATACTCTGAATTGAGTATTGTATGTGCTGCCAGTATTGTAAGTAGTAATAGACCTAGGAGTATTAAATTTGTTGCCTTACTCATCTTTCTCATATTCTTCTCCTTTCTTCTATTCTAGATTCATAGACTAAAGATTAGCTAACCTCCCCAAATTTACCCACAAGTAGAAACATCTCTCTTTCAGCTATGTCAATAGTAGATGGCTTCTTTAGTTCACATCTTGACAGGTCAGATACACCGCTTACTACAAAATTTATTGTTCAACTAGATTTAACTATACAAATAGTCCTGTTTTTTAAATTTCTGGTATGCAAGATAAGCCTTCAACAAAAATCCACTTCTCACTTTTATAAGATTCTTTTACTTCTTTCACATAATCCTTTTAATATGGGCTTTGATTGGTGGGGATTATATTTATTACAGACTTTTATAAAACTAGAGGGCTGAAATTCTATCAAATTTCTTTTTTGAGGAGACTCATAAATAAATAATAACTCATCTATTTCTTCATCTTTAAATTCGGAAATTAAATAAAAAATATCATCTAATACCTCATCAAATGCCCAAGGGATAAAGAGAATAAATTTTCTTCTATACAAAGATAGTGTTTTTTGGAATCTTTTTGCCACACTTCTCGCAATGCATCTTAGCACCTCCATTAATTTAGCCTTTGCATTACTCTTTCTATGTTCTACAATTATATACAAATACCTCTTTCTGCATCTTTTATTCATGCTAAAGCCACTATCTACAATGCCATAAATCCCCAGTTTCCTTATTTTACCTCTATAACATACAAATTGTCACTCTTAATCCATATACTCTTTCACCCTATATTACTAACTATGTTATCAGTAAATAAACCCTTACCACTGCAAATAAACCCTTACCAAAGACTCTGTAAGAATTGCAAGTAAATAATTTGCCAATCCTTGCAGAGTCTTTGTCTATTCATACATAGTAACAAAGCGCAAAACAGGTATTTTTTCCATTGCTACTTTATAACCCGTAACAACAAAAAAGATATAACAACCTTTAATAAAGCTTTGAGCTTCCACAAAAAAACACATTTACACAAAGCCTATGAAGCATAGTGACTTATAGCATTTTTTGTTGTTTACATATTAAACGCTATAGTCATTGATTTATCTATGATTCAGAAAAAATACAGAAACTAAAGAAGCGTCAAGTGTTGACAGTAAGGATGTTTACATGATAAACTTATGCTAGAATATGTAAAATCATTAACTTATGGAGGTGACGTATTAATGGATGATGACTCTGGAGATTGGCGAAATATGTATATCATATGGTTATCATTTAAAAAAAATGGGAGCCAAAATATCGGTTATTATATGAGGGCATGAAGGAGCCATGCTTAGGGGTTTCGTTATGTCTTTTTTATTTATTTTTAATATTCTTTAAAATGGAGGAAGAGATTAATTGTTTACCGAGATTTTGGTTTTATTTATACTTATAATGTTAAACGGTTTCTTTGCAGCCTCCGAAATAGCCTTAATTTCACTAAATGATAATAAAATCAAGGCTATGGCAGAAGAAGGAGATAAAAAAGCTATTCAAATAAACAATCTATTAAAAGAGCCAAGTAAATTTCTTGCAACAATTCAAATTGGTATTACACTGGCAGGTTTTTTGGCAAGTGCTTTTGCAGCAGATACCTTTGCAGAAAAACTTGTTTATTTAATTAAATCAACCGGGATAACAATTTCTGAAGTTTGGCTTAGAAATATCTCTGTGATATTTATTACTCTTATATTGTCTTATATAACTTTAGTGTTTGGAGAATTAGTGCCCAAAAGGATTGCGATGAAAAAAGCAGAAGCTATTGCAGAATTTGTTGTAGGACCTATTAGTTCATTGTTTATTATAACATCTCCCTTTGTTAAACTGCTTAGCTTGTCTACTAATTTTTTTGTTAAACTATTCGGGATAGATCCATATGAAGAAGATGATATAATTACAGAGGAAGAAATACGCATGATGATAGACATGGGAGAGGAAAAAGGAACTATAGATTATATTGAAAAAGAAATGCTCAATAATATATTTGAATTTGACGATAAAACTGTTACTGACATTATGACACATAGAACGGATATAGTAGCAATCCCAATTGAAGCTAGTTTAGCCGATATAGTTGAGCTCATTAATAAGGAAGGGTTTACCAGATTTCCTGTATATGAAGAGGGAATAGATAATATAGTAGGAATACTACATGCCAAGGATATTATAAAGCATATTGATATTGACAAAATAAGAGGAACTAATTTTGAAGTAAGAGATCTTATTAGACCGCCATATTATGTACCTTCATCCAAAAAGACAGATGAACTTTTTAGGGAATTACAAAGAAATAAGGTTCATATGGCCATCATAATAGATGAATATGGAGGAACTGCTGGAATTGTGACTATGGAGGATCTCATAGAAGAGATAGTTGGGAATATATTAGATGAATATGATGAAGAAGAAAAAAATTTTGAGAAGCAAGATGAAAACACTTTTATCATTAATGGAACGGTTAATCTTGAGGTGGTAGGAGATTTCTTTGATGTCAAATTGCCAGTAGATGAATATGAAACTTTAAGCGGTTTTATCATAGGTCAGTTAGGTATGATTCCACAAGAAGGAGAGCAACCGGAGATAGAGTATAACGGACTGATATTTAAAGTGGAAGAAGTAGAGGAGAAAAGGATTGCGAAAGTTAAAGTATGCAAAGTGTAGTAAATATAATATAAAATTAGGCCTGCATACAGAATACTTGATTGCAGGCTTTTTTATGGGACATTACAATCTGGGCCTTAAAATCTTATAT
>DGES01000068.1:17775-18012 GCA_002386065.1 Firmicutes bacterium UBA3920 | reverse complement strand
GGTGCAGTAATAGGACAGAAGAAGTATGGAGAGAGAAGACGAGTGCCGTGGGGTATATCTGAGTCAGCATACAATGCATTTGATCGACATATGAATTATCAATATAAGGCGTTTGGAGTACCTAAACTAGGTCTTAAACGGGGACTTGTAGATGATTTAGTTATAGCTCCATATGCGTCTATACTTGCGATGCAGATTGATCCACATGGGGCTATGGACAATATAAATAAACTAATA
>DGES01000068.1:17099-17446 GCA_002386065.1 Firmicutes bacterium UBA3920 | reverse complement strand
ATTGTCAAGGCAACCCAGTTAATACTTCAAGAGCGTATACCTGCTAGAGAGGTATATTTAAAGGAATTCATGGAGCCAATACCTCCTACGTATAGGGCAGGAAAAACAAAGGGGAATGCTACAAGGCAATTTAAGGGAATAAACACGTATATACCCGAGGTACAATTATTGTCAAATGGTAGTTTTTCTACTATGGTGACCAATAGTGGAAGTGGTTTTATGGAATATGAAGATGTTGCTATAAATAGATGGAGGTGTGATGCAGTTTTAGATAACTGGGGCGTATATACGTATATACAAAACTTAAATTCAAATAATTTTTGGTCAGCTACTTATATGCCCTGTGG
>DGES01000068.1:12170-16893 GCA_002386065.1 Firmicutes bacterium UBA3920 | reverse complement strand
TTACCCTTACCAATAGGAGTATTCATAAGAGGGTATTAGATTTGACTAGTTACTTTGAACTTGTCATTTCATCTCCTGCTGATGATATTGCCCATAGAGCATTTAATAATCTATTTGTGATTACAGAATTTATCCCCGAATACAATACACTCATTGGATATAGGCGATGGGGTGGAGATACTTCAAAGCCCATGTGGGTTATGCATACACTCGTATTAGAGGAAGGAGAAGATATAGGTGCAGTCCAGTACGAGACAAATCGTCTAAAATTCATAGGTAGGGGGAGGGATATATCTGCTCCCATTGTTATGGAACCAGGTACCCCTTTATCAAACACTGTGGGGGCAGTCTTAGATCCTATTATGAGTTTAAGGAAAAGAATTGGTATAGACGGAGGTAGAACGGCCACTGTATCTTTTATAACAGGAGTAGCTGAGAATAAGGATGATGTTATTACATTGGCCAAGGAGTATGGAACTCACCAGGGAATAGAGTCCATATTTGAACTTGCATGGACACATAGCCAGATAGAACTTAGATATTTAGGTCTATCGTCTGAGGATGCCAGTCTATACCAAAAGCTAGCTTCCCATGTAATATATCATTCTCCCAGTAGGATATATAGTAAAGATATAATAAAGGGCAATGATAAGGGAAGATCGGCATTATGGGCACAGGGAATTTCAGGCGATCTTCCCATAGTTCTAGTCATTATAAGTTCTGTCCATGAGCTTGGTATTCTTGAGCAGTTATTATCTGCCCATGAATATTGGAATAGAAAGGGATTAAAGGTTGATCTTGTAATATTAAACGAATTTGGGAACAGCTATGAGCAACCAGTTGAAGAACGAATACAGGAAATATTATCTATAAGCCATGCCCGAGAGCTTATAGATAAGCCAGGAGGCGTATTTGTAAGGCAGACTGCACATATGAAAAAAGATGATGTTGGTACCTTTATATCTATGGCCTCTCTTATAATAAGGGGAGATAGGGGCAGTCTTGAAGGCCAAATTAAGACTAGAACACAATATATATTACCTAGAGCTACTAGAAAGACTTCTTTTTCTAGATATACCTATGTCCATCCCCCTATATTTCCTAAGGATGAGCTTACTTTTTACAATGGTATAGGTGGTTTTTGGCAAAACGGTGAGGAATATATAATACAACTAAGAGCTGGGGAGTATACGCCACTGCCTTGGAGTAATATAATTGCCAATGAAAATTTTGGGACTTTGATTACAGAACAAGGTTCTTGCTATACCTGGTATAAAAATAGCAGGGAAAACAAACTTACCAAATGGTCTAATGATCCTGTAGTTGATCCACCTGGAGAGGTAATATATGTAAGGGATGATGAAACAGGTGATGCTTGGACAATTACTCCATCTCCTATGAGGCAAGAAGGAGACTACGTAATAAGACACGGACAGGGCTATACAATATTTGAATATAATAGCCATGGTATATATGGTACTCAAACCATATATGTGCCTCGAGAAGATCCTGTGAAAATTAATCTTCTGACATTATATAATCCCAGTTCAAATCCTAGGGAAATAAGCATATATTATTATGCAGAATGGGTGTTAGGTGTGGATAGATACACGGGAAGCCAGCTTATAAAGTCTCGCTATGATGTGGATTTAGATGTGTTAATTGCTGAGAATCCATTTAATGAGGAGTTTATAGAAGAAAAGGCATTTATGTTATCTAGTAGGGATATATATTCCTATACGGCCGATAGACGAGAGTTTATAGGCAAAAATGGACAGCTAAAAGCGCCGGCGGCATTGGAGCGTGAAAGGCTTACTGATACTGCCGGCGCTGGATTTGACCAATGTGGTGTTATCCACATAAAGCTTACCATACCAGAAGGTTCAAAGGAGCATATAGCTCTTATATTAGGTGAAGTGGATGATATGGATAGGTTGGAGTACCTAGTTAAAAAATATAAAAGACTTGACAATATAGATATGGAGTTAAAAAAAGTCAAGGAATTTTGGCAATATACTTTGGAGACGGTTCAAGTAAGTACTCCAGATGAATCCTTTAATCTACTTATAAATAGATGGTTGTTATATCAGACGCTGGTATGCAGATTATGGGCTAGAACAGCTTTTTACCAAGCAGGTGGAGCGTTTGGATTCAGGGATCAACTGCAAGATACATTGGCTATTGTATATAGTCATCCCCAAATAGCGAGAACTCAAATTTTAGAGCATGGAAGGCATCAGTTTATTCAAGGAGATGTTCAGCATTGGTGGCATCCACCAAATAGGGGAGTGCGTACTCGCATAAGTGACGATTTACTATTTTTGCCATTTGTAACTGCAGACTATATAAGGATAACTGGAGATGTGGCTATATTAGATGAACAATTAGAATATCTTGAAGATGATGAGCTAGCTATTGATGAGAAGGATAGGTATAATTCACCATCTATATCTGAAAAAAAAGAGAGTCTATACGATCATTGTATACGGGCAATTGAACGAGCAACGCGATTTGGACGGCATGGATTGCCCTTGATTGGCGGTGGAGATTGGAATGACGGAATGGATAAAATTGGCGAAAAGGGAGAAGGAGAAAGTGTATGGCTTGGATGGTTTATGTATAGAGTTTTAAAGGATTTTATTCCCATATGTGAGAGCCGCACTGATTATGAAAGGGCCCATGCACTAAAAGGTATTGCAGATAAGTTATTAGAGGCCATAGAGGAGCATGGATGGGATGGTGGTTGGTATAGACGTGCATACTTTGATGATGGAACTCCATTGGGTTCTGAGCACAATGATGAATGTCAAATAGATTCTATAAGTCAGTCGTGGAGCGTTATATCAGGTGGTGGTAGACCTGAGCGTATAAAAGAGGCAATGCGTTCCTTAGAAAATCATCTGATAGACAGGGAGGCTGGACTTATAAAGCTTTTAACCCCTCCGTTTAATAGTACCCATCTTGAGCCAGGATATATAAAGGGATATGTACCTGGGGTAAGGGAGAACGGCGGTCAATATACCCATGCTGCTACATGGGTCATACTTGCATATGCAATGCTAGATAACGGCGATAAGGCAATGGATTTATACAATATGATAAATCCTATAAATCATACAAGAACATGGATAGAGCTTTTTAAGTATAAGGTAGAGCCGTATGTTATGGCTGCTGATGTATATTCTATGCCTCCATATGTGGGAAGAGGAGGATGGACATGGTATACTGGGACAGCTGCTTGGATGTATAGGGTAGGTCTTGAATGGTTGTTAGGTTTTAAGAAAGAAGGGGATATATTGCATATAGATCCTTCTATACCTAGCGATTGGAATGAATTCACAATCCATTATACCTATGGAAATACGCTATATAGTATACGTGTAAAAAATGGTAAAGGGAAGGTTGATGGAATATCATCTCCTATTCATCTCATAGATGATGGAGGATACCATCATATAGAAATAGAAATATAAAATATTCATAGGTCAAGCCCCTAGATGAATATGCTTATATAGCAATTCATATCTGGGGGTTTTGTATTATGAAAGTATTATATATAAAGAGGCGTACACTCTTTGTTATTTGGTTTTCCATAGGGATACTGCTTGGAGTTTTATATTATAGCAATATAAAACACATGAAATCTATAGCCACCTTTGGTTCTCCCATAAAAAACAGAGTAATAGTTATTGACGCAGGACATGGCGGGATAGATCCAGGAGCTGTGAGTAAGAATGGAACGCGAGAGGATAAAATTAATTTAAAGATAGCATATAAACTAAAGGAACAGCTTGAGAGGGAAGGGGCTACTGTTATTATGACACGTACAAGTGATGAAGGACTATATGATATAGGAATTAAAAAAAGGATAGGGAATATGAAGGAACAGGACATGCAAAGGCGTATAGATATAATAAAAAATAGCAATCCCCATATAGTTGTGAGTATACATTTAAATTATTTTAGTCAATCAAAATATTATGGAGCCCAGACATTTTATATGGCGGGAAGTAGAGAAGGCGAAAGGCTGGCACAATGCATACAGTCAAAACTCATATCTATACTCAATAGAGGGAATACTCGTAAAGAAAAAGAGGTGGATAATATACGCATATTAAAAGTAGGATCTGCACCTTCTGTACTAGTAGAATGTGGTTTTTTGTCGAATCCCGAAGAAGAGCGGTTATTAAAAACTGACGCATATCAAACCGATATTGCATATGCTATATATTGCGGAATAATTGATTATTTTACATCTCATTAATTTTTCATACATTTACAGACAATCTTTATGTATCAAACCATAAAATTTTTATATGTATTTGGAATTGAGGGAAATTATTTTAAAAATTACATAGGGCAATTGAAAAAGACCTAAGAAAAAAGTTTTGCATTTAATTTCCTAGTTGTGTTAAACTTATATTAGGAACATATTACACGAGGAGTGATAGCCATGGGTAGAATTAAGGGTCTTTATTTGATGCCTCATCCTCCCATAATAATACCTCATATAGGACGTGGTGAGGAGAAAAAAGTACAGTCAACAATAGATGCACTTGAAACATGTGCTAAGGAAATAAAAGCCAAATCTCCCAATACAATAATAGTTATAACGCCTCATGGTCCGGTATTTAAAGATGCTATTGTCGTGATGATGGATGATGTGTTAAAAGGGGATATGTCACGCTTTGGTGCATATGATATACGGTTTGCATTTAAAAAC
>DGES01000068.1:10962-11879 GCA_002386065.1 Firmicutes bacterium UBA3920 | reverse complement strand
CAACCACTCTAGATTGGGGTGCTTTGGTTCCCCTCTATTATGTCACAAAGGAGTATAAGGATTTCAAATTAGTTCACATAACCATATCCTTTTTACCATTTGAAGAACTCTATCGATTCGGTAATATTATAGGTGAGGTAATTGACGATCAAGATGAAGATATAGTTATAATAGCCAGTGGCGATCTATCTCATAGACTTTCAGAAGACGGTCCATATGGCTTTAATCCAGCAGGCCCTAAGTTAGATAAGGCAATAATCGAAAACCTAGCTAATGGTGATGTAGAAGGACTGATGTCCCTAGATCCTATGCTCATAGAACAGGGGGGCGAGTGTGGACTTCGTTCCATAATAATGGGTTTAGGTGCTCTAAAAGGAAAGAAATTAAAAACTAATATACTATCTTATGAAGGACCGTTTGGAGTAGGTTATGGAGTAGCCTCTATTGAGGGGATAGAAGAAAATGACGATATATATAATAAAGGGAGAAATGAAGACCCATATATAACTCTTGCACGTAAATCTTTGGAGACATATATAAGAACGGGTGAAATAATAGAACCAGATGCTACACTTCCAGATGAGATGTTAAATAGAAGGACTGGTGTATTTGTTACCCTCAAACGAGATGGGCAGTTAAGGGGTTGTATAGGGACGATTGCTCCTACGCAAGCAAATATTGCCGAAGAAATAATACAGAATGCTATAAGCGCCGGCACCAAAGATCCGAGGTTTTATCCTGTAACAGAGGACGAGCTCCCTTATATCGAATATTCTGTAGATGTATTAGAAGAACCAGAGCCTGTAGATTCCATAGAGCAGTTAGATGCTAAAAAATATGGAATAATAGTGAAAAAGGACCTTAGACGGGGAGTGCTTTTACCTAATTTAGATGGAGTGGATACCCCAGAAGAACAG
>DGES01000068.1:9990-10790 GCA_002386065.1 Firmicutes bacterium UBA3920 | reverse complement strand
TTGATAGCAGAAGGGTATGGCAATGTTTCATCTATTGCCTTGGATCCCATTGAGAAAAAACCACTATATCATTTTTATCCAGGGTCACAGATCCTCTCTATAGGCGGACTATGGTGCAATCTGAATTGTAAATTCTGTCAAAATTGGCATATTGCCCACGAGAAACAGTTTACCAGATATATCCCTCCTGAAGATATAGTGGATANNCCAGATGAGATGTTAAATAGAAGGTCTGGTGTATTTGTTACCCTCAAACGAGATGGGCAGTTAAGAGGTTGTATAGGGACGATTGCTCCTACGCAAGCAAATATTGCCGAAGAAATAATACAGAATGCTATAAGCGCTGGCACCAAAGATCCGAGATTTTATCCTGTAACGGAGGACGAGCTCCCTTATATCGAATATTCTGTAGATGTATTAGAAGAACCAGAGCCTGTGGATTCCATAGAGCATTTAGATGCTAAAAAATATGGAATAATAGTGAAAAAGGGCCTTAGACGAGGAGTGCTTTTACCTAATTTAGAGGGAGTGGATACCCCAGAAGAACAGTTGGCAATAGCACTTAGTAAGGCGGGTATAGAACCTCATGAAAACTATAAGGTGGAACGTTTTAAGGTAATAAGACATGAATAGAGGTCAGGTGGTATGTCTATGAGGAGAGCACTTTTTTTTCAAAAAGAAGGGGACAGAGTAATATGTAATCTATGCCCCCATAGATGTAATATACCTAAAGGGAAGACGGGTATATGCAGACAGCGGAGGAATGTAGATGGGATATTGATAGCAGAAGGGTATGGCAA
>DGES01000068.1:6148-9709 GCA_002386065.1 Firmicutes bacterium UBA3920 | reverse complement strand
TCCCTCCTGAAGATATAGTGGATAAGGCAATAGAGCTTGGAAGTATAGGGATTGCATTTACCTATAATGAACCAGTTATATGGTATGAATATGTATATGATACGGCGAAGCTGGCCAGGAAGAAGGGGCTTAAGAATGTTCTTGTGACTAATGGCTTTATAAATAGAGAACCATTAGAGGGACTTCTTCCATATATAGATGCAATGAATATAGATGTAAAGGCATTTAATGATGAATTCTATAGGGAGATTTGCGCCGGCGCCCTTTCTCCTGTAAAGGATGCAGTGGAAATAAGTGCATCTGTCTGTCATGTAGAGATAACGACTCTCATAATAGGTGGATTAAATGATAATCCCAATGAGATAGAGACTCTGGCTAAATGGCTATCTAAAATCGACGATAATATTCCACTGCATTTATCTAGATATTATCCAAACTACAAATTAGATATAGCAGCAACGCCCAGGGAAACTTTACTTAGTCTTCGAAGTACTGCCCAGCAGTATTTACCTTTTGTATATGTAGGGAATCTCATGGGTGTAGATAATAACACATATTGTAGAGAATGTGGCAATCTTTTAATAGAGCGAGGTTTTGAGACTCATATACGAGGTATTAGAGGTGGTAAATGCAGTAATTGTGAAACAAAGATAGAAATTCAATGCTGATCATATATGAAAATCTTGCTAGTTTTCAGATTTTAATAATATTTTAATAGTTATCTATATTTTTTTGTAGTTATGTTTTTGTAATTCTAATAGTACAATATTCACATTTTCCAAATTATAAGCTAACTAGGTATATATAGGTAGTTCACTATATAGGAGATATGGTATATAATATATTTATTAAATATTTAGGGGGTACAGCAATGCTGCGTCGGCTATCTGATTTAATATATTTTTTGCAACCCTATATCCAGTTTCCTTATGTCATAAGGCATATAATCGATATAGCTATTGTAGCGTATGTATTATATCGTTTTATACTCCTCATACAAAGGACTCAAGCAGAGCAGGTTTTAAAAGGACTAGCCACTTTGCTTGCTATTACATGGTTAAGTGGGGCGTTAAAGTTAAATACTGTCTATTGGATATTAAAAAACACAGCAACAGTTGGAGTTATAGCTCTCTTAATTGTATTTCAACCTGAACTTAGACGTGCTTTAGAACAGATAGGAAGAGGAAGAATCTTTGAAAAGACATTATTTATCCAAGAGGAAGAAGACATAGATAATATTGTAAATCACATTATTAAAGCAGTTGAAAATATGTCAAAGGATAAAATAGGTGCACTTATTGTAATAGAGAGGCGAACTGGCTTAAATGATGTTATAGAGACAGGAGTAAAAATAGATGGCTATTTAACTCAACAACTTCTTGAAAATATATTTGTTCCCAATACCCCACTTCATGATGGTGCAGTAGTTGTACGAGGAGAACGCATAGCAGCTGCGGGTTGTTTCCTACCCCTTACACGGAATCCCAATATAAATAAACAGATAGGAACTCGTCATAGGGCAGCCATAGGTATAACAGAGAAATCTGATGCCATAGCTATAATTGTATCAGAGGAGACAGGTATAATATCCATGGCCGATGATGGAAAACTTACGAGATATCTTGATCCTAAGACTTTAGGGGATATATTAAAGAATATATACGGTCAAGAAAATGAACCTCGAAACTTTAGTTTTAAAAAGTGGAGGGCAAAACATGAGTAAAAAGGAGAAGAAAGTAAAAAATTTATCAGCCAAGGTAATATCTGTGGTATTTGCAATAATCCTTTGGTTCGTAGCTATAGGAGAGCAAAACCCTGAAATTGTAAGAAGCTATAGTGATATCCCCGTTAAGATACAGAATGAATCACAGTTAACTAGGAAGAATCTCAGTCTTGTCTATGATGTGGAGGATCCAATTACAATTCGACTTAAAGGTAGGGCTAAGGATTTGAGCAGAATAGAGATAGAAGAAATAAAGGGTTATATAGATCTCTCCGATATAGATAAGCCTGGTGAATATAAGATAGAAATAGACATAGATGGGATTCCTTTAGGTGTTCGTTTGGAAAAACAGCCGGAGCGTGTGGTGGTTGTAGACACTATAGTATCTAAAGATATACCTGTAGAAGCGGAAATAACAGGGAAAGAAGCATCTGGCTATTTGATGCAACCATATACCTTGAAACCAGACAGTATTAAAATAACAGGTCCAGAAGTTACAATTGATAAGGTAGTAAAGGGAAGGGTTTCGCTTGATATAAAAGAGAGTAAGTCAACTATAGAGCAATCGCTGCCAATAAAACTCCTTGATGAAAATGGGCAAGTTGTAGAGTCAAAATATGTATCTATGAATCAGGATTTTGCCATAGTTACTGTACCTATATATCCGAAAAAGACTCTGCCCATTGAAGCGGCTATATCTGGGAAACCTGCACCGGGTTATGAGGTTACAGATATAGAGATACAGCCCAAAACTATTATTGTGAGTGGTAGTGAAGCTTTACTTGAAGATATGGAATCGATAAGTACTGAATTGATAGACTTAGAGGGTGCGAAGACAGATATCAAACGTACTGTAAAATTACAGAAGTATGAGGGAATATACCTAGATCCAAGTCAACCATCTGAGGTGAGTGTGGTAATACGTATTCACCCGATAGAAGTGAAAGAGGAAGTATCTAATGTTAAGATAGATATAGAAAATTTAGGTATTAACAGGTTTGCAGAGTTGTCTACTGAAAGTGTAGATTTAGTATTGAAAGGAGATAAACCTGTTATAGATACAATAAAAGATAAGATAAAGGTATATGTAGATCTGGATAATGTTTCAAGGGGTGAGAAAAAATTTTCATTAAAGATAAATGTACCCGATGGAGTTGAGGTATTATCTATGGATCCACAGGAAGTTACAGTAAAAATAAAGTAGCATAAAAAGGATGATTACTTGCAATGAACGAATATTTGATGGAGAAACGTGTTTTTTGTCCTCTTTGCCAGACATCGTTCAACACTACAAAAGTAAAAACTACTAAATTACGTATGATTGGTAGGGATACGGATTTTTGTACTTACTACGAGGATATAAATCCATATTTTTATGAGATAAATGTATGTCCTAAGTGTGGTTTTGCATTTTCCGATAGTCATACAGGTGATATTTTAGACGAAAAACGTGAGAAATTTAAAGAGATTGTCTCTTCTAAATGGACAGGAAGAGATTTTAGTGGTGTAAGAAGTATAGAACAGGCAATAGAGACATTTAAATTGGCTATTACAAGTGGTGAGATTACCGGTGAAAAGAATAGTAAGCTTGCGGGATTGTGTCTTAGGCTTTCTTGGCTCTATCGAATTAAAAAAGAGAAGGAAGAGGAATTAAGATTTATGCGTTGGTCAGCTAAATTATATGAAGAGGCCTATCAGTGGGAAGATTTTTCCGACGAGAATGCCATGGAGCTAGGTACTGTTCTATATCTTTTAGGAGAACTCAATTATAGATTAGAAGAATATGAGAAGGCATCAAAATGGTTCAATGTCGCATTTGCTAATTCATCTGAGATAAG
>DGES01000068.1:0-5877 GCA_002386065.1 Firmicutes bacterium UBA3920 | reverse complement strand
AGAAGAACTTGATTTATCTCCTCTGTTTTTACTGGCTTTAATATATAGTCATATGCTCCGACCCTCATGGCTTGGCGGAGATAATCAAAATTGTCATAATTGCTCACAATGACATATTTGATGTCGGGCCAGCGTTTTTTAGCAGTTTCGATAAAAGTAATGCCGTCCATAATAGGCATACGAATTTCAGTAAATATAACATGTGGAGATACGTGTGGCAGTAAGGCTAATGCCTCTTCACCATTGTTTGCTTCTCCCACTAATTCAAAATCATTTTCTACCCAATTGACTTTTTCATCTATATCACGGCGTGCTCGATAGCTATTATCTACCATAAGAACACGTAGAAGCATAGTCATCATTCCCCCTTTAACATATTTCATATTTCACATTATAGATGATTATAACACTTAATCTTACAATTGGAAACAGGTTTAGTGCTTTTTTTACAATTTGGACATATTTAAATTTATCTATTTTCTAAATGACAATTTGGCATTATGTATTAATATAAATTATCTATAAGGGATTTATAGGGAATTTAGGCGTTATTACGGGTATTTGACAGTTGAAGGTTTTAAAAAATCACAGTAAAAAAGATTAGTCAGTACAGCAATTGACTGACTAATCTTTAATTGTGAGTATAATAATGCGGATAGAAGGTAGATGAAGTAATTATCTACCTTCTATCCGATGATAATGCTAAAACGAATATAAACTTTATATTTATTCAAACAAAAATCGTTATAAGTCTTTATATTGGTGCGACTGGCGGGATTTGAACCCACGACCTTTCGAGTCGGAGTCGAATACTCTATCCAACTGAGCTACAGTCGCATGTCAGTAAATATTATTATAGCTTATATTATGGCTGAAATCAACAATCTTTTGATTCAAAATCAGAACTCTAAAATTTCGTCAAGGACTATTAAATTAAATATTGAGAGCCTTCCAGATTGTAAAATCACACAAGTAAGGCCCTCAATATTTAATTAAATGCTATTTTAAAAGCTGAATGAAATATTAGAAATAATACATTATAGAATGACAAAACAAGGGAACGCACTAAATTAATAATGTTCTGCTTTGTATTTAAATATTGCAGCAGCACCTGTATCGCTTGGCATTCTCTCTTTAGGAAGAACAACTACTTGACTACCTTTTTTAAATGCCATTTCTCCTAAATCATCTAATATATCATCGACATCAGGATCTATTAAATCTCCTCTTTCTAGTTTTCCACTTAGAGGGTCGATTTTTCCAGGAATTATCCTATCTTCTTCTATAAGCACTGTATCAATATTGTTTTCAAAGGCTGCCCTAGCAATTTTCACCAGATCGTCAGAACCTAAACCTTTGGCTTTAGCCATTTCAAATTTTTCTACTAGTTCTTTTGTCTTTCTTAAATATCTAGGTTCGATAGCCTCCCAAACTTTTTCTCTTAGCTGATCGATGGTAAGGGCGTCATAAGCAATCTTAACCCCTTCTTCTATTAAAAAAGGATTGCGACTGATATTTTTGAACAAAGTATGATATTCAGGTAATCCTACAATCATCAAAGGCAGTCCAGTTGTACGCGAATAGTTTTCAAAGACGAATCTATCAATAAAGCGGAAGAATTTTTCTGTGTCTTTTTTTATCTTATCTCTCTTTTCATCATAACTGTGGGGTACAGGTGCACCTGGATCTCCATATACACCTGGAGTTATAGGGGCTTTTTCATATTCTTTTTCAAGGACTTCTTCAATAGTTTGTGGTGTTCCTGGTTCAAATTGAACTTCCTCAAATCCATATCTATTTCCTTCGTATAATGCGAATTCCTTTCTATTTAAGCCCAAAACATGATATCGGTCTGCTGATTGAAATATCCGTATCAATGGCTTTATATGAAAGCTATCAGCTACTACGGCTAGTTCGCGTACAGGTCTTTGAAGTTTATAAATAACACATTGTTTTTTATTTGCAAGTATAGCTAAACCATCATATGTGTTGTTCCAAAACATTTTATCTTTAGCTAAGGCATAGAAAGGAGCCATTATAGTCTCAATTTCTCTTTTAGGATATTTTTGTCTTAATGACTCTTCAATAGTTCGTACGAGGTTTTTGTATCGAATTAGATCTTGCTTGTTTTCTGGTCTATATCTATGTGTAGGTTGATAAAGTGAAATAAAAGGAGGTTCTTTTGCATCTAAAATTTCATGTGGAAAGGTATTTGCGATTTCATATAACATGGGCATCACTCCTCATATAATATGTTTAGAACGATTTTTTAGTATTTTAAGCATACTCATTTCAAAAAAGATATCTTAATGCTCTATTTTGAAAAGTTACTTTTATTTAAGCCTACTGCTAAATATGTTGAGTTTATAGATATAATTACTAAATTGACAATTTTAAAATTTAAGTATTTTTATAAGGCTACTTCTATAAAATATATACCCCAAATATATACTTTTAAAACTAATAGTTGGGAGAAAATAGTTTTTCATCAAATGAGGGAATATATGGCAATACCTATTCTAAGTCCCTACGGTAATTTTATGCTAACTACTAATATCGTCTAGTGTTTTTGATATAAACTTTTGAACTCTTTTATGTTATAATACAGTTAATAATTGAATACAGGCTCTAAATGCTTAATTAATACTATTAAAAAGTGTAGTTTGTTACGACTACATAACACAATTTTAAAGAAGGATGATGTAAATGGAGTATAAAACTGATATTGAAATTGCACAGAGTGTGAATCCGGAACCCATAGTTAATATTGCAAAGGGCGTGGGTATAGATGAGGGAGATTTAGAGCTATATGGAAAATATAAGGCGAAACTCAGCTATGACCTTGTAGAGAAGACTAAGGATAGGAAGGATGGTAAGCTCATACTTGTTACTGCAATAACTCCTACACCTGCCGGTGAAGGTAAGACAACTATGTCAGTAGGGCTTGCCGATGCATTACATAGCTTAGGCAAAAAGACAATGGTGGCACTAAGGGAACCTTCTTTAGGTCCTGTATTTGGTATAAAAGGGGGAGCAGCGGGTGGAGGTTATGCCCAGGTAATACCTATGGAAGATATAAATTTACATTTTACAGGAGATATCCATGCCATAGGTGCTGCAAACAACTTATTAGCTGCTATGATAGATAATCATATACATCAGGGGAATGATATTGGAATAGATACTAGGAAGATAACTTGGAAACGTTGTGTAGATATGAACGATAGGCAATTGCGCTCTATAGTATGTGGCTTAGGCGGTAGAACAGATGGTGTGCCAAGACAAGATGGATTTGATATTACTGTTGCCTCAGAAATTATGGCAATACTATGTTTAGCACAGAATATGGAAGATTTAAAAGAACGTCTTGGTAATATTGTGGTGGGATATACACGTGATGATAAGCCAGTTAGGGCGAGTGATTTAAAAGCAGAAGGAGCTATGGCAGCCTTATTAAAAGATGCCATAAAGCCCAACCTAGTACAGACATTAGAGAGGACACCTGCACTTATACATGGTGGTCCGTTTGCAAACATTGCGCATGGCTGCAATAGTCTTATGGCTACGCGTCTTGCTCTAAAACTATCAGATTATGTGGTTACAGAGGCAGGATTTGGTGCAGATTTAGGTGCGGAAAAGTTTTTTAATATAAAATGTAGGGCTGGAAACCTAAAACCATCGGCAGTTGTAATAGTTGCTACTATAAGGGCACTTAAACACCACGGAGGAGTGGCGAAAAATGACTTGTCTAACCCAAATTTAAGGGCATTGGATGAAGGAATGCCAAATCTCTTGAAACATATAGAGAACATAACTCAAAAGTTTGGACTTCCAGCTGTAGTGGCAATAAACAAATTTCCAACTGATACTAAAGAGGAGATTAAACTCGTAGAGAGAAGATGTGAAGGATATGGTGTAAAGGCAGTTATGGCAGATGTATGGGGACAAGGTGGTAAAGGGGGAATAGACCTTGCAAATGAGGTACTCAAATTGACGGAAGAGGATAATACCTTTGAGTATCTATATGATGTCAATCAACCCATAGTGGAAAAAATAGAGAGAATAGCACTAGAAATATATGGGGCAAATGGAGTAGAATTTACTTCTGCAGTTAAAAGGGATATAGATAGATTAGAGAAGAATGGTTTTGGTAATTTGCCTATATGCATGGCAAAGACCCAATATTCACTATCTGATGATCCTAAAAAACTAGGTTGGCCTAAAGACTTTAAAATAGGTGTACGAGATGTGAAGGTGTCTGCCGGCGCCGGCTTCATAGTAGCACTTACAGGTAATATTATGACAATGCCTGGTTTACCTAAAGTTCCTGCTGCTCAAAGTATAGATGTTGACGATAAGGGAATGATTTCAGGGCTATTTTAAGCAGAAAGGCAGTGAGTTAATGCGGGATAGGCAATATGAGATATTTGCGTTGACCCTCAGATATTGGTATGTATTTCTCATAGGCTATATATTTTTCCAATGTCTTAGGTCAACTCTCCATGGAAAACGGAATAGAGAGTTTAGAGGCCAGGGTGGAGGGAATGTGGCATTTGCTATTGTACTACTTATATTCTCTGCCTTTGGTCTTCTGGCTATTAGGGAAACTACCACTATAAACTTAGATATTGTGGTGCTGGCAGTGCTGGCTGCCACAATATTTTTGTGTCAGTATATACTGCTTAAGGTTGTATTTAAAGGCTTAGATGGTTTTCTATTGCTCATAGTAGATGTATTATTTGTCATAGGGCTTATAATGCTACAGCGTTTAAGTCCGAGCCAAGCCATGAGTCAGGTTGAGTGGTTTGGAATGGGCTGTATAGCACTAGTAATATCTATGATAGTTACATCTCTTGTAAAGGAAAACAGACGCTTTCTATATACTCTCATGGGCATTGGAATATTTTTATTGATTCTGCCTTTGGTATTTGGACAGATCATTGGAGGCGCAAAAAACTGGGTTTTTATACCTCTATTTGGCAAAAAGATAGGTTTTCAGCCCTCGGAATTTGTAAAGATAATATTAGTATTCGTATTTGCAATAGAATTTAGTGAGGAGAGGAGCTTAAAAGAGCGTCTACCAGTGTTTATATTTACAGCCATCTGTATGCTTATATTGGTACTATCTAGAGATTTAGGGGGAGCACTTTTATTTTTTGGACTCTTTTTATTTATATATCCAATTGCTACATCGGATATATTGCTGACAACTGCAGCAGCAGGAGCAGGAGTAGGAGGTGCTATACTTAGCTATTATTTATTTAGCCATGTAAAGGTACGGGTAGAGGCATGGAAAAACCCTTGGGCTAATATAGAGGACAGGGGTTATCAGATAGCCCATGCATTAATTGCAATTGGGAGTGGTGGCCTTGTAGGCGCAGGTTTAGGACTTGGCATACCATATATAATTCCTGCATCTAAGACTGATTTGATATTTGCAGCAATATGTGAGGAGATGGGAATATTAGTAGGGCTCATGATAATAGGATTTTATGGGATGCTAGCAGTACGAGGTGCTGTAATTGCAATGAATGCCGAAAATAAATTAGATGCACTTCTTGCTATGGGCGCTACAGTATCCCTATCATTACAGAGCTTTGTAATAATTGGCGGGGTAATAAAACTCATTCCCTTGACAGGAGTGACAATGCCATTTGTGAGCTATGGTGGAAGTTCAATGGTGGCCAGTTTTGCCATGATAGGGATTATAGAAGGTGTGGCGATTAAAACATACAAGGCATCGCTAGACGATGAGACAGGGGATAATGATGAAGAGGCAGAATATGAAGGAGAGGACGAGTAAAATATATGGATAAGTATAAGCATAATATAAAAATATCCCTTACAATACTTATAATAATGTTTTTTCTCCTTGCT
>DGES01000124.1 GCA_002386065.1 Firmicutes bacterium UBA3920 | reverse complement strand
ACAATAGATGTTTTAATTGATTAAAGAGATCTGCTGGTGAAAACTATGATATTCTTAAAAACTTTTTTAGGTTTCTGCTTAAGAATTAATAATTTCATCAGTAATCTATAAAATATTAAAAGTTAATGTAAAGTATAGATTTCTACAGTTTTTATTTTTTGTGGGAACTTAAGTAAAAAAATTTATTGAAATTTAGCAAATTAGATGGTATAATTCACTCTGTAGTATATCCTTGTTCTGCGATATGCAGGGCCAAAGTCCATAAGGAGGTGAATGAGTAGTGCGCAAATATGAAACAATGTATATAATAGATCCCACCCTTGAAGAAGAAGCAATTCATGAAGTAGTAGAGAGATTTTCAAATCTTATAAAAGATCAAGGTGGCGAAGTAGAAAAAATAGATGAGTGGGGTAAGAGAAGGCTTGCCTATCCCATAAAAGACCATAGGGAAGGTTATTATGTCGTGATGAACTTCAGTGCTGAGGCGGATGTACCCCAAGAACTAGAGCGAGTATATAAGATCACAGATAGCGTACTCCGTTATTTGATCATAAGGGAAGATGATTAAAGGAGCTGATTTTTTATGTTAAATAAGGTAGTACTCATTGGTCGGTTGACTAAGGATCCAGAGATTCGATACCTTCCCAGTGGTGTAGCAGTTACAACATTTTTTCTTGCAGTAAATAGGAATTTTACTAATCAACAAGGGGAGAGGGAAGCTGATTTTCTACCCATAGTTACATGGAGGGGGTTGGCTGAGACTTGTGGTAAATATCTTGCAAAAGGCAGGCTGGTTGCCGTTGCGGGCAGGATACAGACTAGGAACT
Source organism: Firmicutes bacterium UBA3920 (assembly GCA_002386065.1). Lineage (GTDB taxonomy): Bacteria > Bacillota > Clostridia > Caldicoprobacterales > Xylanivirgaceae > UBA3920. Next base: position 8,439 of record DGES01000124.1, on the reverse strand, counting down.
ATGAAACCCAGACAGGAGAGCGTCGCTATGTGACTGAAATAGTAGCAGATGAAGTACAATTTTTAGATTGGGGAGATTCATCTGATAAAAATACATCATCAGATGATAGTTATGCTCCAGCTGATCCCATAGATGATACACCAGGATTTCAACCTATTGACGGAGAGGACGATGAATTACCATTTTAGTTAAAAAGGAGGCAATAGAGAATGAGCGAAACTTCTAGAAGACCTAGAAATAGAAGGTCTCGTAGAAAGGTATGTGTATTCTGCGCAGATCCATCAAATGAGATAGATTACAAAGATGTGGCAAAACTCAAGAGATATATAACAGAACGTGGAAAGATACTTCCAAGGCGTATATCAGGCAATTGCGCAAAGCATCAGCGAGAGCTGACGGTTGCAATTAAAAGGGCACGAAATATTGCTTTGCTGCCATATACAACAGAGTAAAATTAAAAGCACACCATTAAGCAAATTATGGTGTGTTTTTAATTTTTTGTTACTTGAGAGGTCTATATATAGAATTATTGTCTATCGTTGACAAAGTTTCTGTGAGAATATAAAATTGATTTAAAGTAAATCTTGTTTGGAAGGTGAATGAAAATTGCCTAGAGGTAATGAGCGGGGTATGGATATAGCTAGAAATATAGGGCTTATAGAGTGGCTGAAGAGTGAACTTTTATCATCAGTATCTAAGATTTTCACATTGTTAACAAATGGGATAAAGGGTACCCAAGAGGCCTTGATTGATTATATAGCTAACATAATACTTGTGTCTTACCTTCTAGGTAAGCGCCTAGGTATACATTATGGTGAAATAGACGAGCGAATAGGTGAGAAGATAAGACTTGGTATACTCGATGAACACGATATAGAGATCGAATATGGCGATCTTTCTGCGTTAAGCGAGTATCTAAAACAGACAAGAGAATGATTATGGAGTGTTGTGTTATATGAAAGAAACTAAAGAAAATCCGATTTTACAGAGTATATTTATAGCTATTATATGTACATTGGGAATAGTAGGGCTTAGTTTCATCCCTTTTCTTAACTTTCTTGTTCTTTTATGTTCTGTTCCCATCGTGGTATTGGCACGGCGAAAAGGGCAGATATTTGCATTGTTGTCACTTGCAATCATAGGTATTTTAATTGGGTTTGTAAATATATACTTGAGTTTGTTTATAATTATTACTTATGCTTCTATGATAATTGCAGTGCCGTATGTAATAGATAAGCGGTTGGATTTAACAGATAGCTTGGCAGTGTGCGCCGGCGCGGCTCTCATTTCTATAGTTATAGTGTTAAAAGTTCTATCTCTTATGATGGGTCAGGATATATTCACTTATACGTGGGATTTTATGCGTAAGTTTTTTTCCACAGATAGAGAAGTCATATCTAACCTATTAGAGATATATAAATCTATAGGGATATTGGATAATACAATAACTTCTATGCAGTTTGGAGAGCTAGTAATAGACCAATTAAAACTGTTAACTCCATCTATACTGGTCATATCAGCTATAATATATGGAGGTAGTGTTTTTTTACTATCGAGAAAGATATTAAAGCGGTATAATGTAGATGTTCAGGAGATTCCTGAATTTAGTCTATGGAAATTGCCGAGGGGAACAACTAGAGGTTTTATTGTAATATTTTTATTATCGACATTGGGTAATCGGATAGGATTAAAAAATTTCGATGTCGTAAGTGCTACTGTATCTATGTTATTTACTTTTATATTTTCAGTGCAGGGGCTGGCTATTTTGACATTTATTTTAAATAGGACAAGAATTCCCAAACCTCTACAGTATATAATAATAGTATTGTCATTTTTACTTCTAAAAACGCCCCTTACTTTTATTGGGATCTTCGACCAGATATTCAATATACGTGGTATAGGACGAGGACCTAAAGAGAAAGCCTGATAGAATAATTATAATGCTATTGGCGGTGAAGTAATCAGATGAAGGATCCTATGAAGGAATTAAATATCCCAGAAGTGCGCATATATATATGGTATGTTCTCTTGCTCTCCCTAATACTGTTTTTTTATGATTGGCATGTTGCCGTAATTGCAATAATCGTATGGGCATGTTTTGTATATTACAATTATAAGATAGGGGAGAGGCGTAGGGAAGAATGGGTTGCCCATTTGGAGACTTTGTCAGAGCATATTGATTGGGCAACTAAAAATGCCGTTATAAGTATACCCATGCCTTTGGTAGTACTTGAGATGGATGGCTCTATAATGTGGTATAATCCGCGATTTAGTGAGATAATGGGCAATAAAAAGATGTTCAACAAAAATATTGCAGAATATGTACCGGAGCTTAAGATTAATAATATGCTTGACAATACAACTACAAGGTCAAAACATATTCAACATGACGGACGATGGTATAATGTCATGTGGGTACCAGTTGAGATAGATGCCGCAGCTGAAAAATCTAGTGCTATAATACTTCTATATTGGGATGATATCACCAATGAAGTAGAGCTAAAGACAAAATGTGAAGAAAGCCAGATTGTAATAATGATTATGCAGGTGGATAACTATGATGAGGTAATGGCAAAGACAGAAGATACTAGAAAACCTGCAGTGCTTGCAGAAATTGATGGCAGGATAGGGAAATGGGCAAGTTCTCTCAAGGCAAGCTGGAAGAAATACGATAGAGATAAGTTTATAGTTGTAACACAGGAGAGATATCTGGCAAAAGTAGAAGAGAAAAAGTTTAACATACTGGATATGATACGTGAGATAGACGAAGGCAATCAGATTCCTGTTACATTGAGTATAGGTGTAGGCGCCGGCGGTGATACCCCTAGACAGTGTAGTAACTATGCACAGTCAGCTATTGATTTGGCATTAGGCAGAGGTGGCGATCAGGCAGTAATAAAGCGGGGCGATAAGCTTCTATTCTATGGTGGAAAGACTAAGGCAGTGGAAAAGCGTAGTAAGGTAAAATCACGGGTAATATCGAATGCATTAAAACAGCTTATGCTCCAGTCCAGCGAAGTATTTATAATGGGGCACGAGGTGCCAGACTTGGATTGCATAGGGGCTGCCCTTGGTATATATAGATGTGCAAAACATATTGAAAAAGAAGCTTATATAATTCAAGGAAGAAATGGTATATCAGTGGCCCATCTTATGGATAAACTCTTTGAAAAACAAGAATATAGAGAGGCATTCATAAAAGGTTCCCAGGCCTTGGAGCATATAGATAAGCGCAGTTTATTGGTAATAGTGGATACCCATCGGCCTAGTTTTACTGAGATGCCAGAACTTATAGAGGCAGCTGATAAGATAGTTGTAATAGATCATCACAGGAGGAGCACAGAGTTTATAGAAAATCCAGTACTTTCATACTTAGAGCCCTATGCTTCCTCTACAAGTGAACTGGTGACTGAGATAGTGCAATATTTTGATGAGCAGGTAGAATTAGCAGCCATAGAAGCTGATGCCCTTCTGGCAGGTATAACAATGGATACAAAGAATTTCACCTTTAAGACAGGGGTAAGGACATTTGAGGCAGCATCTTACCTGAGGCGAAGGGGAGCAGATCCTACAGCTGTAAGGCAGTTTTTGCAAGATGATATGGATGCATATATTGCAAAGGCACAGACGGTACGCAGTGCAGAATTTGTGGAGGAGGGAATTGTAATATCTCAATGTCCTAAAGGTGTTAAAAATGCCCCCCTCATAGCTGCACAGGCAGCAGACACATTGCTCACAATAAGAGGGATAAACACTTCGTTTGTATTGGCAAGGAGAAGTGATCATATACTTATAAGTGGTCGATCGCTTGGAGATGTAAACGTACAGCTGGTGCTAGAAAAGCTAGGCGGTGGAGGACATTTGACCATTGCAGGTGCACAGCTTGAAGGTGTTAGTATGGAAGAGGCTAAATCAATGCTTAAAGATGCTATATATGAATATTTAAGGGAAGGTGAGAAATGATGAAGGTGATACTTTTAGAAGATGTGAAAAATCATGGTGTAAAGGGCGATGTTGTAGATGTGAGTCCGGGATATGCAAGGAATTATCTATTTCCTAGAAATCTTGCGGTGGAGGCCAACAAAAAGAATATGGCCCAATTAAAGGAGCGAAAAAAGGTAGAGGCTAAGCGGATGGAACAGGAATTGAAAGAAGCTAAGGAACTTGCAAAGAAACTGGAAGGAATAAAAGTTGCCCTTAAGGCAAAAAGTGGTGAAAAGGGTAAACTTTTTGGTTCTATAACTAGTAAGGAGATAGCTGAGGCACTAGAGAAACAACATGGTATAAAATTGGATAGACGTAAGATAGTCCTTGATGAACCAATAAAGACTTTAGGAGAGATAGAGCTGGATGTAAAGGTATACCCTGAAGTTACAGCTAAACTCAAGGTATCTGTAGAGGCAGAATAGATATAATTTGGGAATAAGGGAATGATTGGATGGTGTGGCTTATATGAGTGATACTATAGTGCGTATGCCTCCATATAGCTTGGAGGCAGAACAGTCAGTGTTAGGGTCTATGATGATGGATAAAGAGGCCATAGCTGCTGCTTCAGAGATCTTGACAAGTGATGATTTTTATTCCGACGCACATAAGGAGATATACAATGCAATACTTGGTATGTATGAACAGGGTGAGCCAGTTGATCTCATTACCTTAACTGAGGCATTGAGGCAGAGGGGCACACTTGAGGGTATAGGGGCGGCATATCTAACGGAGCTATCTATGGTAGTCCCAAGTACTGCCAATGTCAAATACTATATACGTATTGTGGAGGAAAAAGCCATATTGAGACGTCTTATAAAGGCGTCAAATGACATTATAAAAGATAGCTATGAGGCACAGCAAGAAGTAGACATTATACTAGATGAAGCAGAAAAACGGATATTCAAGATTGCAGAGCGCCGGAGCAGGGCAGATTTTGAACCTATAAAAGTGGCTTTACTTGATGCATATGCCCAAATAGAAGAATTGTCTAAAAACAAAGGTAAGATAATAGGAGTACCCACTGGATTTACTGACTTTGATCTCATGACTGCAGGACTTCATCCATCGGACTTTGTGCTCATAGCTGCCCGTCCATCTATGGGAAAGACAAGTTTCGCCTTAAATATTGCCCAATATGCAGCTATTAACGAAGGTATTCCTGTAGCTATATTCAGCTTAGAGATGTCTAAGTCGCAATTGGTCCAACGTATGCTTAGTTCTGAAGCGAATGTAGAGCTTCAAAAGGTACGGACTGGGGATTTAGAAGATACCGATTGGATAAAATTAGTACAAGCTGCAAGTCCTCTATCTCAGGCCCCCATATTTATAGATGATACTCCTGGTATATCAGTTATGGAAATGCGCTCAAAGGCAAGGCGGCTTAAATTAGAGCATGGTCTAGGTATGGTGGTTATAGACTATCTTCAGCTCATGTCAGGACGGGGCAGGCCAGAGAATAGACAACAAGAGATATCTGAGATCTCCCGTTCGCTAAAAGCACTTGCTAGAGAGTTAGATGTTCCTGTAGTTACTCTATCACAGCTCAGTAGAGCACCTGAGGCAAGAACAGATCATAGGCCAATGCTCAGTGATCTTAGGGAGTCGGGGGCTATTGAGCAGGATGCCGATGTAGTAGTATTTTTATATAGGGATGAATATTATAATCCGGATACTGAAAAACAGAATATAGCAGAGGTAATAATAGCAAAGCAGCGAAATGGTCCTACAGGTACAGTAGAACTTGTATGGCTTGGACAATTTACCAAATTTGCAAACTATGCAAAAAGTCGTCAGATTTCCTGACGACTTTTTGATATTATACGTAAATCTTCACCTATGAATTTTATAAGCATTGTATTAGATGTATCAAATAGACGGGATGCTATTCTATCAGAATATCTATCCTGTATATCACTTAAACTTAGATTAGTAGATAAAAATGTATGTTTAGCGGTCAGCATACGTTCATTTAATATATTAAACAGATCTTCTTGTGTATAGTTATTTCTTCGTGTTTCAGTGCCCAGATCATCTATTATTAGGACATCTATGTCAAACAAATAGGATAGAAGTTCTATGCTTTCTTCTTTATCTCTAAGGGAACTAAAAAACAGTCTATCAAATAGCTTATATGAGGTTATCCGCATTACAGTATATCCCTTATCCATTATAGCTTTGGCAAGGCAGTTTAATAGAAAAGTTTTGCCAAGACCTGTCTTTCCGGTAAATAGTATTGTTTTTCTTTTGTTGTTAGGAAAATGCTCTACATAGCCTAGTAGGCGTTTTTTTACTGCCACCATATACTCCCTTTGGGTTACTTTACTACCTTTTGGATATGTATTGGGAAATACGTCAGGATTGAATGTCTGAAAGTTTTGGATATCCAGGTCTTGCATATCTGATAGCTGATAGGTTTCTATAAGTATTCTCTGGGTAAGACATTTACACCTGTTTTTTATCATATCTCCTACATAACCGGTATCTTGACATATCGGGCAGCGATATTTAGGGAGGAGATAGTCAGGAGGGAAGCCGTGTTCTTCAAGTAATTTTTGTTCTTTTTTCCGCAAAGCACGGACTCTTTTTTTGAGGTATGGAATAGTAGACTCTGCGTCTTGTGGATTATTTATAATATTTCTCGAAGCTGTTCCCATGAGTTCCACTAATTCATTTTGCAGAGCCTCCATCTCAGGTATCTTTGCATATACCTCATTTTGTTTTTGGATTAGGGCTTCTTTTTCTTTAAGACGTAGGCTGTCATATTCTTTTAAAATGTCTTTAATAATCCTATCCTTCATATTCAATCCCCTTCGATATCTTCGAATAATGCTTCAAGCTCATCATCGGTATATTTGTGTTGTTCAAATTTATTAAAGTCAACTTGTTTTTTGACGCCGGCGCTATCTTGCATTGCCGTTTTAGCACCGCTTTTATGCTGTTTATGATCCTCTTTTGCTTCACTTACCGTAGTTATATTTGCGTTATACCAATTTTCGAGTATCTTGTGCATAAAGGCTATCTTATTTTGTGCTTTAATTGAATACTCGGCTGCAAGGAGAACAACTTCATAGGGCATATTCCACTCATTCGTCCATTTTAAAAATAGACGCCTATCGGCTGAAGTAGGTGATCGGTTTTCGCCTGCCCTATCTAATACAACCCTTATATCCATATCGAGTTTTTTCTTTCTTTCTATATATGCCTTTATATCGGCATATGTACGAAGATCATAGTCTAACCACTTTTGTAGCAACACATCTAAAGCTTCAAAGGTATTTGTCTTATTTCTTACACATTGCTTACAGGCTATTAGTATCACAGAATGTTCAATCTGCCATGTTTCTGTCCATTTAATATAGAGCTCTTGATGTTCTGGGGTAGGTGTTACATTACTCTGTCCCAAATTGTATAGGATATCCCTTATTAAATGATTTACAGATTTCCTAGAAGATTGATAAGTTCTTATCTCTTGTGGTGTTTTAAGTCCTTGGCTGTGCATATTTTCTAGTACCTTATCTAAATATGCAAAATTTGGAGACTGTACTTTAGCAGTTTCCCTACAGGCCTGCAGTATGGCATTTAAAGAAAAACCCCAAACATCACGCCATTTTTTGTAAAGTTCTAATTCAACTTTAGAAGGGTTCCGATGTATGCCTAAATATTTAAGTACAGCAACTGTGTCCTTATAACAGTTTTCACTTGTCTGTATGTATTCTTCTGCCTTTTGCAGCGTATCTATGCCATCCTTTGCCCACTGTATTGCAACCTTATCTAAGTAATTTATACTGAGGTTAGGTCCTTTTTTCGAGAGATAAAACTGTATCATCATAAGTATTACTTCTTTTGGAAGGTTTAACACTTCTATCCAATCATAGATTTTAATATATTCCTGTGGAGTTAAGAGCCTTGTACCAAATATTAATTGCAAATTTTGATTGAAGTCTTTATATTTATATAAAGTCTTTTCGACATTATAGTTTTTATTGTAGACGACGTCTTTTATATTATAATATTGTATGGATGATATGGTATTATCTGTCCATTCTAATTTTAATATTCCCTGCCTTTCCCAATATTGAAAGGCATTTTCCACCATGTCCTTACCCATACCAAGATCACGGGCAAATGAATTTATATCCATATGGTGCCCATTATAACATTGGCTGAGACCATATATATATACCTTAACGAAATCTCCTGGAGCCCTTAACATAAATTCTTGTATAAATATATTTTCCAGAGGAGTTACATCAAAAATTTTATAGTTGTCGGCAAAGGAACACAGGTGCATAACATCATCCTCTTTTTCTAATAATGTAAATATATATTATCATAAAAAATAATATTTTCAACTTCTACAATGGGCGATTGAGCTAGGTATATATAATGTTTTTATTGAAGATCTATTATATGATCATAAAGACTGGGATATATATAAGATATGAGATAAAA
>DGES01000119.1:9952-10709 GCA_002386065.1 Firmicutes bacterium UBA3920 | reverse complement strand
GCCTGTAGGCAGAGGGATGCCCCTGATACCTATAAACATGCCATTAGAGGCTCGTTGTCAACAGACCGTGGAATAAATGCGTAGGTAAGTAGTATTAGGCAGCAGGATTATCCTTATGACCCTGTTTCCCTGCACTTTGATAGTATAGATCCATATATATATTCCATATTACAAAGATACAGTAAAGCGTTGTAAGTTCAAAACAGATTTTATATTCTGGATGCAAGAAAAAGAGAGTAATTTTTATAAAGTAATATTTGTAGATCCTAAGAGTACAGCGTTTAATGATGTCAATCTTAAAATCGAAGGCTATCAACGTGTTTTCGAAAAAAGGGAAGAGTATGAATATGGAGATAAAATAATAAAACCAAAACTTGTATTATACAATAAAGACGGCGCAGGTAAAATAGCAGAAAACAACTGGAAATATTGGGCAAGTAGCATGGAGAAGATATTTTTTAGCTAACCTATAGACGTAGACAATTCTTTACTGGATGACAGCTTGTAATTTTAAAACTATATGGTGATTTCCCATATGCTACATTAAAAATAAATAATTTAAAATCCGCCGAAATGACTTTTATGAAGGGTGATATAGCTATCTATGAATATGAACATCCAGAGTTTGAGGGTTTTGAAGATAGTCATCACCGTAGAAGAGCATTGGGCGTTTATAAGCCAAAAAAATAAGTATGTTTACCGTGAAAATCTATTAATCTTAAATGATACAAACACTGTACAAACACTGTACAAACAT
>DGES01000119.1:9505-9677 GCA_002386065.1 Firmicutes bacterium UBA3920 | reverse complement strand
GATTCTTCATCTCTCTCTGGTAATAAAAAGATTTGTGATAAAATAGAAGTAGCAATATAAATCAAAATACGATATTAAACAATATTTTGATATAATGTAGAGGATGTTTTTATATATTTAAGTTTTCTGCAGTATATAATAGATTAGAAATTTAAATAAACTGATTAAAGTT
>DGES01000119.1:5893-9197 GCA_002386065.1 Firmicutes bacterium UBA3920 | reverse complement strand
ATGCGTTAGAAGATATATTTGTGGGTGCTAAGATTGAAGGAGATAGTGGATATGTAAACCTTCTTAAAATAAAAGAGAAGTATTACTCTAAAATATTGAAACAGTTTAAAAGAGAAGTTGACCAGTGTGAAATAATAACAGGTTCATTTAGGGAGGAGTTTTTTGATAAGCTATACTCTTTTTTTGAAAAGTACTTTAGTGAAAGTGGTAGTGTGTATTTCGTAAAAACGGCCAATTGGCAAAGAGTTTATGAAAGAGTTTATACAGATAATAAAGATGTAGTTTTATTTTGGAAAACACATATGCTTTATTATGTAAAAAGCGATATCTTATTTCAGAGTATAGATGTAAACATAAAAGATGAAGAAAGCCAAATTGAGTATGATTTTTACTTTGATGTAGGAAAATTGGAAGACAAACAAAATAATGAAAAAAAGCAGATTATCTATGAATTTAGAGAAATAGAAGATAGAGAATATAAAGACGCAGAAGGTAATAAGAAAACAAAACCTGTTTATGTGTTTGATGTTATGTATTCTACACATGGCAGAACAACTAAAATTGACGATATTGTAAAAGCTACAAAGATTTCAAATACCATACTATATAAGGCATTTAGGACTTTTGAGAAACAGTCAGAAGTGGATTTTTTTATAAATAAAAATGCAAAAGCATTTTTGACGGAACAGTTAGATTTATATTTACATCAAATACTCCTGAACGAAGAAAATGTATTTGATCAAGAAAGGTTAGATCAAATAAAAGTTATTAAGGAGTTTGCACTTAAAATTATAGACTTTATCTCGCAATTTGAAGACGAGTTAGTAAGAATATGGAATAAGCCCAAGTTTGCATTAAACAGTAACTATGTTATTACGATAGATAGGATAAAAAAACAAACTATAGATAAAATTGAAAGACATCCCAATTTACAAAAACAGATAGATGAGTGGATAGAATTGGGAATAGTAGATGATGGGTTTGATTTTTCTAATCGTGGGGAGGAGTATAGACATCTGCCAATAGATACTAAGTACTTTAAGGATTTAGAGGTTGAAATATTAAATACTTTCGACAATATCGATGAAGCTCTTGACGGGAGATTAATACATTCAGAAAACTACCAGGCTTTAAACACTCTGCAAAATAAATTTAATAATCAAATACAATGTATATATATAGATCCGCCGTTCAACACAGGAAAAGATTTTGATTACATCGATAAATACCAAGATAGTTCATGGTTAACATTAATGAATGATAGATGCGAGTTTATTAATAGTTTTTTAAAGATTGATGGAAGCTTATGGTTACATCTAGATCATAATGCTAATATCTACGGTAAGGCATTAATCAAGGATAGTTTTGATGATATAACAGAAATTATATTTGATACAAATGCGACAAAAGACGAACAGGCCGATTTATTCGGTTATAAAAGTTTTGGAGATAATTTTCAAATGAAACATCAGACAGTTTATTATGGGAGAAATTCGAGGAATTATAAATATAATAAGCTATGGAGACCGAATAGGAATACGACAGAGTTGAATATAGGATGGTTAGATTTAATAGCTGAGTCAACTGTAGAAAAACCGCAAAGAATATCTGATTATATATACTATATAGAAAAATGGCAAAATGGCGAATTGATTAAGGAATATATAGATATTGACGATGAAAAGATTTTTCCTGTTGGTGATATTTGGAATGATATTTTTTCCTTCACACAATCAGAAATGCGTGTAAGTGAAAGTTTTAGTTTTACATCCTCACAGAAGCCAGAGAATTTGTTGAGAAGAATTATTCAATCGACCACAGATAAAGGTGATATAGTATTAGACTTTTTTCTAGGGATAGGTACAACAACGGCAGTTGCCCATAAGTTAGGTCGAAAGTGGCTAGGTATAGAAATGGGTCATCATTTTGATGAGTGGTATTATGATGATTCAAATAAAAAACTTGGCATTTTAGGTCGTATGAAATGGGTGTTATTTAATGATCAAAAGATTGCATCTTTGAATAGGCGTCCCCATCTATCTAAAGACTTAAATTGGCAAGGTGGAGGGTTTTTCAAATATTACATACTAGAACAATATGAAGACACTCTACGGAATATGAGATATAGAGAGGATCAAGTAAGTTTTTTTGATGATAGAAATCCGTTTGGCGAATATATCTTTTTTGCTGATAATAAGTTAGCTGATGTTTTAGAAACGGAAAAAGATAATATAGAATTAAATTTTGATAAGTTATATGAAGCTATAGATTGGCCTGAGACTATTTCTAATTTGTTGGGATTCCCGATTAAGAAAATTTATGAAAAGAGCTTTGTCCTACAAGGCGATAACGAAGATATAGAGATAGACATAGACTTTGATAATATGACAAATCAGGAAAAGTTGGATTTTATACAGTTAGTGAAACCTTTATTATGGTGGGGTGAATAAAGTATGGCAAAAACATATATGGAAAGAGTAATAGAAGAGATTTCTTATGATAGATTAGAAGAGTGGTCTGTACCTAATATAACAAAGTTTTCATATAACAAAAGATTATTTTGGTATCAACAAAATGCAGTTAAAAATGCAGCTAAGGTTTTATATAAATACTTTAATTCTAGAAATGGCAAACAAACTCTTTACTTCGAATGCATAAAACGTGGTATGCCAGATGATGCTTTTAATGTCAAAAAGTATGCAAGACCAATAGATAAAAAAAGGGATTTAGTAGACGACAGATACTTATTATTGCTAGATTATTATCAGCCCACACAAATAGGGAATGATGAGTTTATTTTAGGTAGTAGCTTTTTTAATAGAATTGCTTTTTGGATGGCAACAGGCAGTGGGAAATCTCTTGTCCTAATAAAAATGATTGAGTATTTACACTATTTGCAGTCTAAAAACTTAATCCCTAAAAAGGATATTATGCTTTTGCTACCTAGGGATCACTTGATTACACAGTTTAAGAAAGAAATCAGCAATTATAATAGAGATAAAAAGATTCCTATAGAGCTTGTAAGCTTAATAGACTACGAGGAAGATAAATATAGACAGTCGTTAATCGATACCATAAAGGTTTATTACTATAGAAGTGATTTAATTAGGGATAAAAGGAAAAAGACTGAACTGGACTTTAGAGATTATGATAATAATGGTGAATGGTATATTTTTTTGGATGAGGCTCATAGAGGAGAAACAGGATCATCATTAATGCAAGATTATATCAGCATACTTTCAAGAAATGGATTTTTATTTAATTTTTCAGCAACTTTTACAGATGCCATAGACTATGCAACTAC
>DGES01000119.1:4052-5586 GCA_002386065.1 Firmicutes bacterium UBA3920 | reverse complement strand
AAAAACTAGAGGAAATAGCCATTGGACAAGTAGATAGGGATTTATTTATTGAGGCTAAAGAAGAACTTATAAAAGATTTTCAAGATGAAAAATATATGTTTGGAGAAGAAAAATTCGATTTTAAGCGAAGCTTTCTTGATAATATAGATTTAGAGGACATATTGAATAATATCTTTAATACTAGGAATCACGGAAAAATTGAAATTATGGAAGGAGAAAAAGGCAAAGAACTTGTATTAAAACTAGAGACAACTGAAAGGCCCTTTGCACTAATAAAGATTGGAGATACAGACAAATTTCAAAGGAAAAAGCTTGGAGATAATTACTCTCTCATATCTAGTTATGATACTCGAAGTTATTTTGAGAATATAAACGAGGATGAAAATATAAATATCTTAATGGGAAGTAGAGGTTTTTATGAGGGATGGGATAGTAACAGACCTAATGTAATTAATTTTATTAATATAGGCAAGAGAGATGCAAAGAAGTATGTATCGCAGTCCATTGGCAGGGGAGTAAGGATAGAACCCTATAAGGGTATGAGAAAAAGACTACATTTTGGAGATGCTAATAAAAATATATTGTTAGAAACGCTATTCATATTTGCTACAGATAAAAATGGTGTAAAGGCTGTATTAGATACAATGGATGAGCAAAAGCGTACTGATGAGTATGAAATCTCTTTGTCTGAAACTGAAGAAAAACCTTTTGATCTTTTGATCCCTCAGTTTCAGCAATCAGATGATAGAGAAGATATAGCATACTTTAATATATCGAAGGCGAGTAAAGAAAAATTTCAAGAATATTTTAGCTGCTTCGATAAAAATGTATTCTTGTTAAAAACAGGTATGAGTGAAAAGAACTATGATTTTTTAAAGGAAAAAATAAATGATGGTACTTTATTTCAGATAGATCCTCAGAAAGTGTATTACGATATGGATATGCTTTTACAAAATATTACTGAACATATTAAGACCAAAAACATAGTTGTTGGAAATATTAAGGAGTTAACAGGTGAGATAGCACATTTTAAGCATATCAAAGTTATAGACTTAAGTGATGATAAGATAAAAACAATAGAAGAAAAAATTAATAAAGTCAAAAATTTTAGAGAAGTTGACAAAAAACAATTAGCGTCAGATTATGCTATAGGGAAAGTTGCTGAAGAAGAGTTTGATAGATTGATAACTGCTAGGCCTAAGGAATATTTCGATAGCCTAAAAATAGTTAAATTGGCGCAACACTATTATTTACCACTTGTATATTCAACTAAAGAAAAAGTAGAATATATTAAACACATAATCAAAGTAGACAGCGAAGTTAAATTTATAGAAAACCTGATTAACTACGTAGAAAATCATAAATACAAAAATGATTGGATGTTTTGTAAAATTGACGAAAGTATAGATAATATATATATTCCGTATTATAACAAAGAGGCTAATAAGTACAGCAGATTCTATCCAGATTTTATATTTTGGATCAACCGAGGTGATGATTATAAAATAGTTTTTGTAGATCCTAAAGGCACTTC
>DGES01000119.1:2421-3915 GCA_002386065.1 Firmicutes bacterium UBA3920 | reverse complement strand
TCGGCATGGGCAATAACTTGGTGGTAAAAGTCCACTAAAGGATTGGTAGTGGGAACTGTTAACTGACAGCAATGGGTAAACGTAAAATAGGCCACACCTTTTAAAGATAGGGAGCATATTATATACTATTTTTTGTTAGGAATTTTGCAATTTACAGGAATTGAATTAGACAAGGTAATAGTTGATCCAATTCTTCCATGTTATTTAGATCTATATTGGGTAGTTTTTCAAATAGATATGTTAAATAATAAAAAGGGTTTAAAATATTAGCCTTTGATAACTTTTAGTGGACTTTCAGAGTTGTTTTCTACTATTGATTTTTATGGAACAACAGACACATCATTTTTTCAGATCATTTATAAGGATATTATCTCATGGAATGTGATTGATTAAAACGTGGGTTGGGTTTTATGCTTACGTATTTTTAACTAATTTATTTTATAAAATCTGTATAATTATGATAAAAAATGCAGGAAAAATATTGTAGTATGTAGAATAAATATATGATTTCGGAATTTGCTAAGTAGATGTATTTAGGGATAGGAGTATGGAAATGATTACAGACGCCTATTATGGAGGGGACTTTCAAAACATAAGAGACGGTGACCATACTGAAAGGGATGTTATGGGGTCTATACGCCCTAATATGGAATGTATATGGGAGAGCTGTAAGGCGCTAGATCTATCTCCTAGCTATATTCCCAATCCAAAGATAATACAAGGCAAAAAGTTTTTAGATCTTCAACGAAAGTATGCATTTCTAATAGGATTTGCCATTTCGTATGTAGGTAAGATAGAGCTTTTAATACCAACTGGTAATGCTGTAATTGATATATGTACTGAAACAGGTATTATCGTGCAAAGGCTGGGCAGTGCTCCTGCTCTGGAAAATATTGGTTATGTTTTAGGCTGTGTGGTGGAACGTGATGAATTTGGTAATACTGCTTTAGATATAGCTCTTAAACAGGATAGTCCAACCATGGTATGTGGGAAAGAACATTTTCTAGATATTTTAAAGGGATGGACGGATTTTTGTGTACCTATACATGGTACGGAAGGACATATATTAGGTGCTATCAATATAGTAGTGCCCGTTGATTATGCAAATAAAAACATACTAAATCTTATAGTAATGGCTGCAAGGGGCATAGAAAATGATATTCTTTTCTTAGAAGAAAAGAATAAACTTGCGGCCACAAATGAGGTGTTATATGAATTTAATCAAGGGGTTATGGAGATGGCTTCTATAGTATCCCATGATATATGTAATTCTCTTTCTACTATAAGTGCATATGTTCAGCTATTGCAACTTCAAGGTATTTTAGACAAAACAAAAGTGGATAAGATACTATTAGAAATAAGACGCATAAATAAATTGTTATATAATTTTAAATTACTAGCAGAGCCTTTGAAATTTAACCTCTATAGACATTCTCTAAAGGATATTTTAAATTCAACTGTATATACATTTAATGCTAAGGCAAATATGGCAGG
>DGES01000119.1:1867-2072 GCA_002386065.1 Firmicutes bacterium UBA3920 | reverse complement strand
AAGGAGGGAGGTAGTGGATTGGGGCTTGCCATATGTCAACATATAGTAAGGGCCCATGGAGGAGATATATTAGTAGAAAGTATAAAGGGGGAGGGGGCAAAATTTATTATAGTTCTTCCATGTATAAAGGCATGTGCTGCTGAATAGATTATTATATATTATATTGAATCTTTGTAATAATTAAGTAAAACTACACGCACCTATA
>DGES01000119.1:1229-1578 GCA_002386065.1 Firmicutes bacterium UBA3920 | reverse complement strand
TTAGTGCGGACTTAAGTACATATGACATGGAAGTTGAATTTTACCCTGATACAAAAAAGTTAAGGTGTATACAAAACTTGGAGTATATCAATAATACAAGGGCAGCCCATGACAGGTTGTATTTTCATATATATCCCAATGCATTCAAATATGAAACAAAAGTTCCATTTCCCCAAGAAGATATGACTCAAGCATATCCTAATGGTTTCTCACCTGGAAGTATAGATTTAATATCAGTAAAATTGGACGGTTCAGAGTTGGGATACTCTATAGGAGGATATAGCGAAGAGATATTAGAAGTACATCTAGTAGATGTCATAGCACCAGATCAGACAGTGAAATTGACAAT
>DGES01000119.1:0-1047 GCA_002386065.1 Firmicutes bacterium UBA3920 | reverse complement strand
AGGAGGGATGGAGCACCTATCCGTATTTTCCCATAGGGGATCCATTTTACAGCGATGTAGCAAATTATAATGTTAGAATTTCAGTTCCAGAGGATTATCATATTGCTTGTACAGGAGATATACTCTCTATAACGCAAAAAGGAAATAAGAAAATATGGGAGATAAGAGCCCTTGCGGTTCGGGATTTTGCGTTTGTAGTTAGTGATAGATTTATGGTTGACTCAAAAAAAGTAGGGAATACTACTATTTATTCATATTATATAACCCCTAAAGGAGGAAAAAAGGCATTAAGATATGCTACAGATGCTATAAAGATATTCAATAGAAAATTTGGGAAATATCCATATAATCAGTTTTCGGTTGTAGAGTCAGATTTTTATATAGGAGGGATGGAGTATCCTAATTTAGTGCTTATTGATAAATCTCTATATTTACCAGAAGCCTATAGCTTTTTAGAGATAGTAACCGTTCATGAGACTGCCCATCAGTGGTGGTATGGTGTAGTGGGGAATAACCAAATTGAAGAGGCGTGGTTAGATGAGGGGTTGACTGAATATTCTTCTTTGATCTATTTTAAGCACAGATATGGACAAAAGGCAATGGATAGGGTAAAAGCTAGCACCATAGGAAAGGGTAAATATGCCTTGTTATCGGAATATGCCCAAGATGAGGATATAGATGAGACAATTGCAAAACCTCTTTATAGCTTTTCAGATTGGGTTGTATACGATTTGCTGGTATATGGTAAAGGTGCTATGTTATTTGAGGCATTAGAAGAGAAAGTGGGAGAAAAGGTATTTTATGAGATCTTAAAGGAGTACTATAATGAAAATGCATTTAAAAATGCCACACTTACAGAACTTTTATATGCATGTGAAAAGGTAACAGGGGAGGATTATACCGATTTTTTTAATGATTGGCTATATGATGAGAAAAACTAGAAATATTAAAAACTATTTTTGATTAAGTTTGAGAAAAACACAAAATTTTACGAAAGCTTACTTGAGATATACGTAAATTAGCATATTTTGATAAAATATTATATAA
>DGES01000081.1:2928-15462 GCA_002386065.1 Firmicutes bacterium UBA3920 | reverse complement strand
TACATCGCAATTAGCTCGACATTTTTTATAGCAGGTTATTTAAATTGTTTTCATATCTACAGTCAATTATTCTCTCTTCTGTCATTATCATATCTACCCCCTTATCCCATTTGTCCGTTGGTATTTTATCAAATACCTGAAACTCATACGCAAGAGCCACTTTACTCACGTCTGCAGAGGAGCTAGCTAGTAATCTATCATAAAAACCACCACCATAACCTATGCGCCCTCCCCGCATATCAAATGCTAAACCTGGTACTATAATCAAATCCACACAATCAATTGAAAGTGTGCCTAAATTAACTTGTGGTTCTAAAATTCCACAATACCCCGGTGAAAGAGAGGAAAGATCTTCTATTTTAAATAAAGCCATTCCCTTACTTTTATCAATAATCTTAGGCACACATATAGTCTTACCTTCTTTTAATGCGTAGTTAATAATATTATGGGTATTAACTTCTCCCTTGAAACTGACATATGTAAATATAACAGAAGCATCTTTAAACAGATTATGTCCTATAATTAAATTAAATATCCTATTGTCCATAGATTTTTTTATAGTATCATCTAATCCATCTCTACGTTTTTCTATAAACTTACGTATCTCATCTTTTGAACCTTTCATCTATCACTACCACCTTGATACTTGAGAATATTTTCTAATCTTATTTTAATGCACATATTTTATATAGTCAATCAATTCATGATTTTACACCAGACAATCAAATAAGAATTGCTATAACCTCGTACACATAGCAACTATACTAGAAGATTGATTATTTTTATTGGTATCAAAAAAACTAGAGGATACTTTTTTTAATGAACGAATATAAAAGACTTCTCATATTATGAAGTAAAACTAGATTTAATTAAGTTTTAAATCAATATGATTGGAGACTGATATGGTGAAACCAAATTTTAGTATAATCATTATAGCTGAAACTGTCTCTGAAAATCTAAAAGCTTGTATAGATAATATAAACAAATTTACTACATTACCCTACGAAATTATAATAGTTCATACTGGTCCTAATAATCCCAATGATAAAAATATAGACCTTATGCAATATAAACATATATCATGCTACAATATGAATATTAGTTCAGCCTACAATAGCGGATTAAAACTCTCGGAAGGTGATAATTTAGTCATACTGTCCTCTAAAATTACCGTATCAGCTAATTGGGATAGAGATATATTGAATTGTACTAAATTATCTCAAAATATAGGTCTAGTCGGTCAAGCCAAGCGAAATACAAAAATGACTAAAACAAAATCCTCAACTTCCAATATAGTGGAAAATCTGGATGAAGATTTCCTACTTATCAAAAGAAAAGTCTTAGATAGTATAGGTAATTTTGACGAAATATTTTCCTCCATCCATTTTATGTTCAGCGATTTTTTTCTTAGAGCGCGACTTGCTGGATTTGAATTACTTCACTGCAACGAAAACTATATTGGGAAACGTTATAATGAACCATTACTTGACAAAATAGAATATTTAGATGTCTACCAAATTGATCGAAAAAAATTTGTGAATAAATGGGAAAAATTTTTGCCGATAAAAGATGACCTCATATCAGAGATATTAAATAAACTCCCACCAAAGGCTATAGGTGAGGAGCTATTATTTCTAGGAGATAATCCCATAATACCCAATACTCTCATAAATAGAGGATATAATGTGTCTACTATAACCTGCCATAACGGATATAGTATATTGCAAGATAAAGAAAAACTCTATGACATTATAATATTTTTTGATAATTTTACCCATGAATCTAGTCTAATACGACTACTTAGAGACGGGGGAAAAATATTAAACCAGCATGGACTCATAATTATCAATATATTCAATGCTCTTTTTATTGAAAGGATCCATCAGGTATTTAAAGGTAATTTTTCTATAGCAAGCCTTGATATAAACAGAAAATATCCCATTCAATGTCTGTCAATGCCTGAAATAATGGCATCTGGTGAAATTGCCGAGATGGAACTTATGTATCTAGTTGGCTTTGCATCCAACCTTTCAACTCAATATCAAAAACTTTTTAAGGAAATATGCAAGACAAACTCAATTAGTAAATCCTTAAAGGAAGAAATATG
Organism: Firmicutes bacterium UBA3920; assembly: GCA_002386065.1. Taxonomy (GTDB): domain Bacteria; phylum Bacillota; class Clostridia; order Caldicoprobacterales; family Xylanivirgaceae; genus UBA3920. The sequence goes on along the minus strand of DGES01000081.1, from coordinate 13,355 downwards.
TATTGAAGAATATCTAGCTATATGGCAAAAAAATAAGTAGAACAATATAGAAAACTCCTATACAATTCTACTATTATAATGTCCATTTTTATAGAGTTTTTGCTTTAAAACTCAACTATTTAATAGGCTTAATCAATCTTCATACTAGCTCAATTATTTTTTGTTTCCGATTTGCTTTATATTATTTCTTTGTTTCAGCTTTTGCCTCCCTATTTAATTTGAGCATCTCTGATACAGCAGCTATACTACCAAGTGAAGATACACTCTCATTAGGAAGAATTAACTTACTAGATGGACTATCTGCCATCTTTTCAAGTGCCTCCACTTGTTTGAGGGCAATAACTGTTTCATTTGTTCCTGAATCGATTATAGCTCTATTTACAAGTTCTATGGCTTTAGCTTCTGCACTAGAAATCTCCTTTATTGCTCTTGCTTTTCCCTCTGCCTCTAAAAGTTGTGCTTCACGTTGACCTTCGGCCCTACGGATATTTGCCTCTTTTTCTGCCTCTGCCTGCAATATCTTAGACTGTTTTTCACCCTCTGCTATGGATATAGCACTCTGTCTCTTACCCTCTGCCTCAAGTATGGCAGCCCTCTTATTTCGCTCTGCTTTCATTTGTTTCTCCATGGCCTCTTGAATTTCTGCTGGTGGCACTATATTTTTTATTTCAACTGAAAGAATCTTTATTCCATAAGCGTCTGTAATCTTATCTACAATTTCAAGAAGTTCTTTATTTATCTTATCCCTTCCAGTAAGAACTTCATCGAGGGTCATAGAACCTACAATATTTCGTACATTTGTGATAGTACTATATACTATACCTGCTTTATAATTATCTATATTATATATTGCATCCTGTGCTTTCATCACTCTATAAAATATTACATTGTCTATACTTATCTTAACATTATCTTTAGTAATAACACTTTGGGGCTCAATATCCAATATCTGTTGTTTAGTAGAAACCTTTGCTCGAATATAATCCACATATGGAATAACTAAATGCCATCCCGGTTCTAATACCTTATAAAATTGACCAAATCTCTCTACCACATATACATATCCTGTATTAACAATCTTAATAGATAGTATAATGGTTATTAGGACAATTATCCCGAGTATAATCCAAAACATGTTTACTCCTCCTCGCTTTTCTTTTTTATTAATAGTTTGTTTCCATCTACTCCTATAATTACAGCCCTTTCACCCTTTTTCATAGGTTCTCCCACATTTTTTACAGTCCAATAGATACCTTGTACCTGCATCAATGCACTGTCATATATATCCTGTTCAAGCACTATTTCTTTACCAATATATCTATCTTCTAAAGATACTATATTTCCCATTTCTTTTTTATAATGTTTTTTTACAAGTGGAATAATAAATAATAGAGATATTATACTGACTATACAAAATATTATGGCTTGAGATATTGGAGAAAACCCTAAAAAAGTCACTAAAATAGCCCCTAATCCTCCTATAGTAAAACATATAAAGAAAAAATTACTTGTGGAAGCATCAATTACGAGGGCTATTATAGATATGATAATCCACCACTTTAGCAACAGCACCACCTTCTCAGCATTTTATATACACTCATTATATTTATTTGACTAGACAGTAAAATAGAACATCAAATATGGTTATATTCTATCACATATTGTAGATTTGGTATATATAAAAGTAATTTTTTACAAAAAAAGAAAGAACCATTTTTCTTTTACTCGTATTCTCATTTCTGTACAACCAAAGTACCTGCTACCATATCATGAAGAGCCTGTTTTTGCTCAGTAAAAGCAGCCATTATGTACCCAATACCTAATGTTATCGTGGATAAAATTTTAGCAAATTTTCTCCCTAGCGCCTTGCCAAAAGATATCCGCTCACCTTCATAATCTGTGACTATAATACCTAATGCCATTTTCCCAGGTGTCGCTTGCTTAGTAGAACTCTCAAAACTTGCAAAATAAAGCCAATCTACAATCATCATTATTATGCTACTGGCCGTTGTTAATTGTACACCTACATTATAGTTTGCAGAACCACCATATGTATAACTTTCGAATACATCTATCCCTATAATAGAACAGATAATAACTAGAATCCCAAATATTATAAATGAATCAATAAAATTAGCAGCAACTCTTCTCCAAAAACCTGCATATTTTAATTCATCTTGGTACTCACTGGATTTTTGATGTGCAATAGTTTCTTGAAATTCTTGATTTTCCATCGATATTTGGACACCACAAACGGAACAAAAATTGTCATCTTTTTCACTTCAGTACCACAATTGGAACAATAAGGCATACTTAATCACCTCTCTAAAATGTAATATTTTCCTTTAAAAGTATTGTATTTCTATAGTATCATATTTATTGTTATACGTCATTAATAATGTAATTTTTATTTTAAAATTCGCTATAAATGTATAAAATATGTCATTTTTAGAGTAAAGTTAGAACCTAAACCATTGATTTTTATATAAATATACTCTATACTCTACTTTAACAGATATATTAAGTAAGGTGGTAACTATATGAAAATTTCATATTTAAATCAACTTATAACCCAATTATATGACAATACAGAAATAGATAATAAATCTCTTGAAAGCTTGCAAATTGATAATAATATTACCTCTACAATACTCAATCTAAAGAACCCTTCTATAGATGAAAAATCTTTGGATACAATAGATACTATCCCTATAATCACAGCTGCTCTGAATATGGAACCTACAGAAGAAAATTTAGCTTATATACAAAGACTCGGATTTTCTTTAGGTATTAACTTAGAAAGATTAATCTCTCTAATAAATAAGGACGATATAAAATATTTTATGCAAGAACTAAATAAAATCTCTATATCACCAGATGAAATTCAAACTCTTATGCAGGATATGACTATTGAAGATTTACTAAATATATCTAACATCTTAGATAAAATAATTGCCATGATACGCTACGATAATGGCGAATATATTAATATATCTACCAGATTATCAGCTAATATATATGATGACAATATATCCTTTGAATCTCATATGGAACAAATTTTAAATATACTCCAAGAACTTGATATGGATATAAATCCTGAAAATATAGAAATTGTGGATAAGTTTATATTCGTATTTAAAGAAGAAATCTTTGATTTTATGCATGTTTTGAAGAGCCAAAATGAAAATAATTCCACAATAAACCTGAAAAACATTATAGAAGAACCCACAACTTTCTTAGCTTTTTATAAAACTACCCACAATATTAATAAAACTATGTCTGATAGAGATATACAATATATATATAATAAAGCAAATAATATTATAGAATGCATTGACCGATACGTTAGATTATTTCCAGTAGAAATACGAAAAGATATATATGCAATCTTTAGAAAAATACTGCTCAAACCCCAATATATGAACATTTTATTCCCTAAAGTAAATACACATTTTGAAGGAAAACTGATAAATTTTTTTGAAACAAAATTAAAACATTTTGAAGATAATAATGTAAAGTTGACACTCTATTCCCGTATTGAATCTGATATAGCAGAATGTTTAAGCTTACAAATAAAAGATGATTTTCCATTTTGGTTAATACCTATATTTACATCATATGGTGAAAATCTTCTATTTGGCGAGGTCTGGATAAATAAAGTTCTACCTAAACACAACCAAAAAAAATTGCCATATAATCTTTTTCTCTGGTCTGAATTCTCAAATATTGGAAGAATAGAATTGTTTATACATGGGGTTGATAAGAATATAAATGTATATATATTATGTTCTAACGATACAGTAGATTTAATAAAAAAACATGATGACAAAATAATTGGAATTTTAAAATCGTACGGTTTCGTAGTAAATTACTTTAATTTAGCAAATCTTAAAGATAGAAATACCATATATAGATATTTATTTACAATTTCAATAGCAAGAGGTACCCTAGATATCAAGATATAATAAATTAAGCACTAAATTTTTCGTCACCTTGGCAAGTATATAGGATAAAAACTAATAAACCTACACATAATATATACAATCAATCAATGTACAATATAAAGGAGAAAATGAGATGAGTAAAAAACATCGTGCCTATATACCTATAGTGGGAAGTATTGCCGCCTTAAGTCTTTCCCTATATATGAAAGATCTGTTGAAAATGCAGCTTACAACCGATGAAAAAACCGCTATATATAATGGTAATATAATCCTTCAACCAAATTCAAAAATTTTGGCAATAACTGCTCATCCAGAAGATTTAGCACTATTTATAGGAGGCACACTAAAACATTTAGCTAAACGTAATTGTGATATAACTATAATAAATGTGACAAACAGTAAAAAAGGTGTAGATTTAACAAATCTAACTCAAATTCGACAATCTGAACAGACAAAGGCCGCAAATAGACTAGAGGTTAAAGATGTAAGATTTCTCCATCTTCCCGACTTGCATCTAACAAAAATAAAGGACATAGAACCTATACTAAAAAATATTCTCCTCGATATAAAACCAGATATTATATTTGCATTTGATTTCCTATATCCTTTTAAAGCACTTAAACATCCTGATCATGTTAGTATTGGGCAGATGGTTCACAAAGCATCATCTGTGTTAAAAAATACAAAATGTCAAATAGCTTTCTATGCCTCTTGTAAGCCAAATTCTATTGTAGATATAGTAACTACTTTAGAAGAAAAAATCGCTGCTGTTAAATGCCACCAGAGCCAACTTCGTTTCGGTGAAGACCTATGCGAACGCGGTATAAGACGATTTGCTAAATATTCTGCAAGACATACGCTTCTACATTATGGTGAGACATTTAGATTAAAAAAAATTTGATAACCTAAATATACACTTATGGAAGTAAGCTTCAATCCTACAACATAGCTTACCTCCATAAGTATATGCTATATCAATCTATATCAATCTATGATAAGTCTTACAAATCTTCGCTTACCTACTTGCAATATGTCATTGTTCTTTATGGGAATATTCCTATGTTCTTTGACAGGAATAGAGTTTATCTTTACGCCTCCTTGTTCAATGAGCCGGCGACCTTCGCTATTACTACTCGTAAGACCTGCTGCTACCATAATAGGAGGAAGATTCACCATACCATTTTCAATCATATCCGCTGGCACTACAAAGTCAGGGATTTCGTCGGGGATTTCCTTTCTCTGAACTACTGACCTAAAATATTCTTCCGCCTTAATCGCCTCATCCTCGCCATGATACAATTTGGTTATTTCCCTTGCCAACTCCATCTTCAAATCCCTTGGGTTTACCTCATCGTTCTCTAGCAATTCTCTTTTCCGTTCAAGCTCATCGGGATGAATATCAGTTGCAAGTTCAAAATATTTAATTATCAAATCATCAGGAATAGACATAACCTTGCCATACATGTCTTCTGCAGGTTCATAAATCCCTATATAGTTGCCAAGACTTTTACTCATCTTTTCAATTCCATCTGTACCTTCTAATAAAGGCATAAATATGGCAACTTGACTTTCCTGTCCATAATCTTTTTGTAAGCTCCTGCCCATTAGAATATTAAAACGTTGTTCCGTACCTCCAAGCTCTATATCAGATTTTAATACTATGGAATCATAACCCTGCATAAGTGGATAAAAAAATTCATGTAGGCTTATACTCTGATGTGCTTCGAATCTCTTTTGAAAGTCTTCACGTTCAAGCATTCTAGCTACTGTACACTTAGACGCCAGTTCTATCACATCAGCAAAACTTAATTTGCTTAACCATTCACTATTGAACCTTACCTCTGTTTTATCCCTATCTAATATCTTAAATATCTGTTCTTCATATGTCTTAGCATTTTGCAAAACTTGCTCTTTAGATAATGGTTTCCTTGCTTTTGAACGACCTGTCGGATCCCCTATCATACCAGTAAAATCGCCTATGACTATAACCGCTCTATGACCTAGATCTTGCATCTGACGTATTTTCCTGAGTACAACGGCATGACCTAGATGAATATCTGGAGCCGACGGATCTAGTCCTAATTTTACTGTAAGTGGCCGCCCTTCCTTCTTGGATTTCTGAAGCTTTTTTCTAAGTTCATCTTCTTCAATTATCTCCTCTGCACCTTTGGCTATTATCTTCATTTGCTCATCAACAGACAACATATCACTATCTCTCCTTCTATCAAAATTCTAAAAAAGCTCTCATCCTCTGCTTTTCAGAGGACGAGAGCTTGATATCTCGTGGTACCACCCCAGTTTATTAACGTTTCACAACGCTAACCTTATCAAGTACAGAACCTATCTATACTCTAGTACTATAACGGGTACAGGTATCCGGAAAACAACCTACTTAGCACATATTGCCTTTCAGTGTTCAGCTCAGAGATGTATTCAGAACATTTATCCTTGCCCCTCTCACCTTCCCGGGAACTCTCTGTAAGGACTCTAGATATTCCTACTCTTTCTCGTCATTGCTTTTTATTAATTTTGAACTCGATTCATTATAACCATATTTACATTATAAAGTCAATAGCAAAAAACTTTTGCCTTTTGTAATTTGTAGAAAAGTCAAATATATGTGACACAGACCTCTGAACAGTAACAAAAACCTAAAGTTCTGCCAGAACTATTTTTTCCTGTTTCAGTGACTGCTCTACATCTATAGCCCGCTGGTTTTTTGAACCTCTAAATTTTAAAAGCATACTCTTTTGTTTTATATCAAACTTTCCATCTATTAAAATATCAGTCTGTCGTAAAAGATCCTCCCATCCTATTTTTGATGGTAATCCCTCCATAATTTCCTCATATCTATATCCTGTATACGTAATAATATTTAAATTGTTGGATTTAGCCATTTTAGCTAACTCTGCAAAGGTTTTAGCCTGCTCAAAAGGTTCACCCCCACTAAATGTAAGACCATCTAGAAGAGGATTTTTACATATCATAGACATTATCTCATCTATATCGACAAGCGTTCCTCCATCAAAAGAGTGTGTTTGAGGATTATGACATCCCCTACATCTATGCTTACAGCCTTGTGCAAATACTACAAATCTAATCCCTGGACCATCTACAATTGATTCTCTTTCTATACCTGCTATTCTAAGCATGGAACCCATAATATAATCACATCCTATCGCATCCGCAGGAAAAGTGCTTAACCCTATCTCTCTCCTCTGCTCTCTTGGCATCATTAAACCTATCTAGTGTTCCAACTAAATAACCTGTTATGCGCCTTATACGCTCAAATTTTATATCCCCTTCTTCTCTTCCACAAGAAGGACAAGTATCACCTATGATTCCAGTATAACCACATACAGGATCCCTATCTACTGGATGATTTATAGAGCCATATCCTACACCTGTCTCCTTCATAGTTCTAATGATCTTCTCGAATGCCTGGAGATTTTGAGTAGGATCACCGTCTAACTCTACATAAGTTATATGTCCAGCATTGGTAAATTCATGATATGGAGCCTCTAGACTTATCTTGTCAAATGCACTTATAGGATAATATACAGGTATATGGAAACTATTCGTATAGTATTCTCTATCTGTTACTCCTTCAATTTTCCCATATCTATCCCTATCTATTTTGACAAAACGTCCTGCTGTACCTTCTGCTGGAGTGGCTAATAGAGTAAAGTTCATTTTATATTTTTTACTTGCATCATCCATTCTCTTGCGCATATGGCTTATTATTTTAAGTCCTAGTTTTTGAGAGTCTTCAGATTCGCCATGATGATATCCAGTAAGTGCCTTTAGACATTCAGCTAGACCTATAAAACCCATAGACATAGTCCCATGCTTTAATACTTCTCTTACCTCATCTTCCATGCTAAGTTTATCTGAATCGAGCCATACTCCTTGTCCCATCAAAAAAGGATAGTTTTTTACCTTTTTCCTAGCCTGTATCTCAAATCGCTCAATCAATTGCTCTATTACTAAATCAATAACTTCATCAAGATTTTTAAAGAATGCATCTATATCACCATTACTAGTTATCCCAAGTCTTGGAAGATTGACAGTAGTAAAACTCAAATTTCCTCTCCCATTTACTATTTCCTTAGACGGATCATATACATTACCTATTACCCTAGTTCTACAGCCCATATAGGCAATCTCAGTTTCTGGATGTCCTTGCTTATAATATTTAAGATTATAAGGTGCATCTATAAAAGAAAAATTAGGAAATAACCTCTTTGCACTGACTTTACAGGCAAGTTTAAATAGATCATAATTGGGATCCTCTGGATTATAGTTCACGCCTTCCTTTATTTTGAATATCTGTATAGGGAATATAGGTGTTTCACCATTTCCTAATCCTGCCTCTGTTGCTAATAAAACATTCTTTATAACCAATCTACCTTCAGGTGATATATCAGTTCCATAGTTTATCGAACTAAATGGAATCTGTGCCCCGGCTCTACTATGCATCGTATTCAAGTTATGTATAAGCGCCTCCATAGCCTGATAAGTTCTCCGCTCTATTTCCTTATCTGCTTTCTTCCTAGCAAACACCTGAGCCCTATTTATAATATCTTTGTCAGAATAATACGTCTTTAAAATGGCAGCTTCGTACATTGTATATTTATCTTCATCGGCTAATCGCGGCACTATACCGTACCTTTCTCTAATTAATTCTAATACATCTTCCACCTTTTTTTTGGCATCTTCATCCCCTGTCAATAATTCTAATGCCTTTATAAGATTTTCCTTGTATAGACGAGCATATGTCTTACCTACTCCCTTTGCCATACCATAATCAAAATTAGGAATACTTTGACCTCCATGCTGATCATTTTGATTCGATTGTATAGCAATGCACGCCAAAGCAGCATAACTTTGTATATCATTTGGCTCCCTCAAATGACCATGTCCAGTACAAAAACCTCCCTCAAACAACTTTTCTATATCAATCTGGCAGCAAGTGGTGGTCAAGGTTAAAAAATCTAAATCATGGATATGTATATCTCCTTCCTTGTGAGCCTGTGAATGTTCAGGATTCAATACAAACATATCATAAAACTGCTTTGCACCTTCTGAACCATACTTGAGCATAACTCCCATGGCGGTATCCCCATTAATATTGGCATTTTCTCGCTTCAAATCATTATCTTGTGCCTCTTTGAATGTAAGATCTTCATATACCTTCATCAGGCGGGTATTCATCTCCCGCACCCTTGTCCTCTCTGCCCTATATAATATGTAAGCTTTTGCAGTATTAGCATGGCCATTCTCTATCAATATCTTCTCTACCACATCTTGCACTTGCTCTACAGTTGGTATATCTGTATCTAGATTTTCTTCTACATACTCTACCACCTGCAAAGCAAGATCCATAGATGTATCATAATCACTACCTCCTACAGCTACTGCCGCTTTAAATATAGCATTAGCTATCTTTTCAATATTGAATGGTACTTCCCTTCCATCCCTTTTTTTAATCTTCATAATCATATAACTGTAACATCCCCTTTTTTAATGCTAAAATATATTAGATAAATCCTTGAAAATCAGAACATTTGAGCTAAGACATAATATTTATCACACAAAACCAGGCGTCCTTACTCAAATTATAAAACATTACATTAAATTGCTGCGACTAGAATTAAATTTATTTTATCGTCACTATATATTGTTAGTAATATAATAACAAAACACTACATCTTGTGCAAATACGTATAAAACTCATTTAACCCATTGTAATGTGTTTTTCTTATAAGTTCTCTACCAAACCAGCTTATTCCTAATTATTTAAGATACATTTACAGATGATACACCTTCTTAAGAATTATTGCAATACATTGTAATTTTTTAAGTTCCCCTATCTGATACTTTTACTTCTTTGTAAGATAACCTTATCTCTTTGCAGAATATAGGTTAAAAATGTTATAATATCAAGGTGGTGATTTTAATGTGTTATGTATATATTCTAAAATGTTCAGATAATACCTTATATACTGGTTGGACCAACAATATTGATAGAAGAATAAAAGCTCATTCAGAAGGTAAAGGGGCTAAATATACAAAAAGTAGGCTGCCTGTAAAACTTGTATATGTGGAAGAATATAATGATAAGATATCTGCACAAAAGAGAGAATATGAAATTAAACAGATGTCAAGACAAGAAAAATTAAAACTTATAGGAAGTAAATATCATAGATAATAATGTGCTATATATTTATTATCTACTATTACCTTAGCTAAACTTGTCATTTGATACCACAACTTCTAGGTAGTCATAAATCAACCTATGACCAGTGGACCTATTTTTATATAGTTATATAATATAGGCAAATAAGGTCCACAGTCGTGATCAATCTTCTATCAATTGACTGAGATTATTTTATACTGCTAAAACAAGAATAGTCGGGCTCATATATTATTAAGTCCCTTTTCTAATGAAAATAGTAATCTTTTCATTAAATAAATAGCAAA
>DGES01000081.1:1345-2641 GCA_002386065.1 Firmicutes bacterium UBA3920 | reverse complement strand
CTAGAAATGTCTCATTAACCGTTCTCATATACAATATAAAATAGCGAGGAACTATTGCCCTCGCTATTTTATTTAAACAGTTTAATAATATGTTTTTATATCATATTTTGACTTTAATTCATTAGTAGTATTTAAATATTTTTCTTGCTGTTTTAACCCAATGACCTGCTCTCTCACTTGAGCCTTAACATCTTCAAATTCGCTAATACCTTCTTCTTTTTTATCTACGACCTTTATCAAATGATAGCCAAATTGGGTCTTCACCGGTTCACTAACTTTGCCTACTTCGATACTAAATGCAACTTCTTCAAACTCTGGTACCATGCTACCCTTACTAAACTCTCCTAAGTCACCGCCCTTTTCCTTTGAAGGACATAGAGAATACTTGCTTGCTGCATCCTCAAAAGATAAACCATCATCTATCTCCTTGAGTATCTTATTCGCCTCTTTTTCTTCTTCAACTAGAATATGACTAGCTCTAACAGATTCAGGCTTTTTAAAGTATGCTCTATGCGTATCATAATAAGTTTTCAGCTCATCCTCTGTAGTAGATATACCTGATATGAGCTTGTGAAGGGCATATTGCTTCAAAACATTTTCCTTGACTTTCTCCATCTCTTCTCTAAATGCCTCTTCTTTATCAAGACCATCTTCTATAGCATTCAAATACAGTACCTCCTGATTTACCAACTCATCTACCAATTGTTTTATTCCATCTGGTGATTGAAACTGCATTGCAATCTCTGGTCCTAAATTGTTCAAAAATGCATATACATCCTGTTGAGTTATTTCCCTGTCATTAACCTGTGCTAACACTTTGTTCTGATTCATAATTTTAATTCTCCTTTATTAATACATTAATTTTAACGCTTCCGCCCTATTATAACATAGTAGAGGATAAAAATACGAATTTTAATATAACTTTACTTTAGCTTTTCTATTTCTTCTTTAGATGGAATAACTAAATAACTTCCAACTTGTAATGTTCTATGATCGGATATCCTATTGACTTTACCCAATGAATTACTATATTTAGAATCTCCATAGAATTTCTCACTAATCGATGACAATGTATCTCCCACTTCGACTTTATAGACTATTCCCTTTGCTGATATAGATTCATCTTGCCTATTGTCCATATCTTTAATCTCCTGTTCTTTATAATCTAACTCACCCTCTAATCTATGAATCGTCTCCTTGAGCTTTGAAAGCTCTTCCTTTGACTTATCATATACATCATCTGACTCGACTTCTTGTCTATACCCTTTATCTATTTCTTTATATTGCGCTTCAGGG
>DGES01000081.1:557-1098 GCA_002386065.1 Firmicutes bacterium UBA3920 | reverse complement strand
CACAAGCCACTTCTTTTGAACTTTTTCCCTTTTTTCTCCAAATTGATTATATGTATAATGATCACTATATGCTTTTAAACTGCCATTTCTCCATATATAAAAACTTGCACGGCTATTTTTGTCATCTAATAGATACATAACCTGCCAATCCTTATTAAAAAAATTCCGATGAATAGACTGGTCTTCTTCTAGCATCATAGCATCCCAACCGGATCTGACCCCGTACCATCCTACAATTTCTTTACCTAGATACTTGTCTGCCACTTTAGCCTTTATTTCTAGCCATTCCATATCGTCCAATCTATTATTTATGCCCTTCAGCTTACCAATGGGTAATATAATTTCTATATTCACAACAAATATTCCGTCCTTTTTTTCTACACTTCCAATTAAAAGTCCAAAGTCCTTTTTGCCTATAATCCTCTTTTTATTGCGTAAAATAGAATTTATAATATCCTGACTTTCAATAATTTTTATACATGTATCATTTATCAAAACCATATCCTCCCAATACAGCAATTAAACCTTTCATTATATATAT
>DGES01000081.1:0-305 GCA_002386065.1 Firmicutes bacterium UBA3920 | reverse complement strand
CAAAAACAGCTAATAGATATTCTCCACTCTATAAGCTTCTCTATTATTTTTCAATACCAGCTATCTCGCAAAAAATACAAATCTAATTAATTTATTTTTATTTATAATAATTTCATCTCTTTAATTACATTGCCCTTTAAATCTTTTATTTCAAAGATATTACCTTCTAATGTACAATATGAATTGGGGTTATCCGCCTTCGGAAATGTAATAGATCCTGGATTTATTATGTATATATTATCTTTTTTTGCCGCTCTAAATATGTGGGTATGTCCATACATAAACACATCTCCTTTGTGTAAACT
>DGES01000112.1:3280-3655 GCA_002386065.1 Firmicutes bacterium UBA3920 | reverse complement strand
AAAAAAAGCCACCTATTTTAAAACAATAGGTGGGGAAACACGTTATCTCTGTATTGTACAGTCATATGGATTTTGACTATCAATATAAGGTATTTCTTGATTTTCCACTTCTATACGAGCATTTTTTGGTAATCCCATTCTTATAGTTAATTTGTCAGCAGCTTGTGCTGTATATGTTTCGTTGGCTTGTAGGATACCCTCCCATATCCTCTGACCATCGGCAGTTATTCTAATCCAACAAGGACCATTAATAACATTTATATTAGCAGTAAACTGTTCTTTATCTGTAACTATTGTATATATAGCACTATTATTATCTTCTTCTAATAAAGTTAATTGAGTTTTAGGAGGTTCTGGCTCTGGTTCTGGTTCTGG
>DGES01000112.1:1243-3101 GCA_002386065.1 Firmicutes bacterium UBA3920 | reverse complement strand
TCTGGTTCTGGTTCTGGCTCCGGTTCCGGCTCTGATTCTTTCTCTGAATCAGATGGTTGTTGCACTACAGCTTTTGGTTTGGATTCAGGGTTTTTTTCATTGTAGGGCGACAAGGGAGATGAAAAATGCAAAATGCCAATGACAATCATTACAGCAACAAAGGCAATTACCCATTGTTTTGTTTTGCGAGATTTAGACGAGCTTTTTAAGAGACGGCTACGTGTTTTTCTGCTTCTAGTGGTATATGATTGTTTTGGCTCCACTATATCATCGGTACGTCCTTCTACCTGTTGCTGAAATAAGTCTATTAAATAATCCCCATCGACATCTACTACATTGGCATAACTTCTAATATATCCTTTGGCATATGCATTACCTGGTAATATATCCCATTGGCCCTCTTCTATAGCTTTTAGATATCTAGGCATTATTTTAGTTATTTCATGTACATCTTGTATTGTCATGTTCTTATCAATTCGTGCTTGTTTTAAGATCGCTCCAATATCATCCATGTCTATTTTAGGTCAAACCAATCGCATGCGATTGGAAACGCCTTTCCTCCTTTCAAACTTATCTATACATAGATTCTAATACTTTTTCACATTATTTTCAAATATATTTCTGTAGATTGGTTATTTATAGAGATATAAACATTGAATATTAGAAAAAGTGTTCTATATTACATAATTGAATTTTATCAAAGAGTGTAAAATATATGATTATATGATTTTAGGAAGTTACTATTTATTTTAATGTATTATTTACATGTATAGAGCAATTAACAAATGCATATGGAAAGATCAGTTTTAATCTTTGTAAATTGTGTTGAGATAGATAATATGCATGGGAAATTGAAGGAGGAAAAAAGAATTTTTTATAGAATAGATACAAAGATGATATAATATCTAAAAGAGGACTCCACTGCTTGTCTTTACATTGATGAGAAAAGAGCAGTTAGTCAATGAAGAAAACAATAAAATATCAAATGAAGTAATGAAAGGAGCATTTTTATGAGCAAAAAAACAATTATAGGTGAGGCACTTCCTAATATACCATGGGAGGATAAACCAGCTGGATATAAGGGTGTAGTATGGCGTTCAAGTAAAAATCCAATAATACCGCGGGATCTTTTACCTACATCAAATAGCATATTCAATAGTGCTGTAGTACCATATAAAGGCGAGTTTGCTGGTGTATTTAGATGTGATGATATAAGACGTGAGATGAGGTTACACAGCGGCAGAAGTAAAGACGGGATAAATTGGGAGATAGAAGATGAGCCACTAAAATTCATATGTGATGATCCAGAGATAGGAAAATTCGTGTATGGATATGACCCAAGGGTATGTTGGCTAGAGGATAGATACTATGTAACTTGGTGCAATGGCTATCATGGTCCTACAATAGGGGTAGGATATACTTATGACTTTAAAACATTTTATCAATTGGAAAATGCTTTTTTACCATATAATAGAAACGGTGTTATGTTTCCGAGAAAAATAAATGGTAAGTATGCAATGCTTAGCAGACCGAGTGATACAGGTCATACTGCATTTGGTGATATATTCTATAGTGAAAGTCCAGACATGATTCATTGGGGTTGCCATAGACATGTAATGGCTCCTGCAGAAGGTTGGCAAAGTACCAAGATAGGCGCCGGCCCAACTCCAATTGAAACTACAGAAGGTTGGCTATTGATATATCATGGTGTACTTACATCATGCAACGGTTATGTATATAGTTTTGGTGCAGCTTTGTTGGACTTAGAGGAGCCATGGAAAGTGCTACATAGGACGAAATCCTATATAATGTCGCCCCAGACATTATATGAATGTGTAGGAGATGTGCCTAATGTAGT
>DGES01000112.1:0-1003 GCA_002386065.1 Firmicutes bacterium UBA3920 | reverse complement strand
CCTTTTATTCTCCCAGGTATAGTTGCTATCAATGGGACGTCAAATAGTCGATTGAGGAAATAGGGTACCATTATAATAGATGTTATTGTCTGTCCTATTCCTATTGCTAGTATAAGGTGCCAAAAATTATATTCAGATTTATCAAAAGGCTTGAGTACTAATCCTGGAATAATACCGGTAAGAGCAGCTGACAGGGTAAAGTGGGGCATATATGCTCCAGCAGGATTTATCCAATAGCCGATTATATCGCCTACTGCACCTACAATACCTCCCGCCAACGGACCAAATGCGATACCAGAATATATGATGGGAAATCCGCCAAATCCTATTCTGACAACTTCCACTCCTCCTATAGGGATTCTAATACTTGCTACGCGTGTTAATACAATATTTAAGGCGATCATGAGTGACATATACACCATGTCCCTTACAGAAAATTTTTTCACACAAAAAACCTCCTTTATTTATGGTGGACAGTACTGCCACACTCAACAAAGAAGGTCAGTTCTTTTTGATGTGACAGCGAACGCGATGGCTTACCGCAAGCGAATAAGCTTTTCGTCTAAGGGCAACGTCCCATCCCTTAGCACTTAACGCAAGACCATCTACTCTGTCTTCTACCATATTTAATTATATTATGTAATAGCCACTTATCTTGTGATGACAAGCGGCTATTACATTTGCAAAATATACTTCTACTTCTATTAGTTTGATTAAGAGTGTATGTATTAGTTGTTATAATATTGTATACTGGTCTGGGTAGAGGGATTTGAACCCCCGACCTCTTGAACCCCATTCAAGCGCGCTACCAAACTGCGCCATACCCAGTCATCCTTGCAACGGTATATATAATACTATAGTTCTTAAAAAAAATCAATAGTATTTCAGAAGGAGTTTTTTGCTTTGTACCTTTTTTACAATTCCTTTGCAAAAATTCTCTTTAGCAAACTTACTTATTTCGAGATAAAAACAATAAAAAAATAATTTTAGCCATTCTTTTTCC